>JAFNFT010000001.1 GCA_017885605.1 Methanobacteriota archaeon
TATATGTTCGGGAGTGAGGATGTCCGCCGCGCCTGGGTGCCCCGCCTCGCCAGCGGGAAAATTATCGGAGCGTGGGGCCTCACAGAGCCTGAAGCCGGGTCGGACGCCGGCGCGACTAAAACCACGGCCGCGCGCGACGGGAAAGGCTGGGTTCTGAACGGGACCAAGAACTTCATCACTCACGCGGGCGTGGGCGGCGTCGCCGTCATCATCGCCCGGACGCGCCCCGGCACCGACCCCCGCGGGATCTCCGCGTTCCTGGTCCCGCTCGATGCCCCCGGCGTGACCGTCGGAAAACATGAGGACAAGGTCGGCATGCGGATTTCAGATACGGCCTCTCTTATTTTCGAAGACTGCCGGGTCGGCGAGGACGCCCTCCTCGGCCGCGAGGGCGACGGCTTCATCCAGGCCATGGAGATCCTCGAAGGCGGCCGCATTTCTATCGCCGCGCTCTCCGTGGGGATCGCCCGGGGAGCCCTCGACGCGGCCGTGGCCTACGCCAAGCAGCGCCGGCAATTCGGCCGGGTGATCGCCGCCTTTCAGGCGATCCGCTTCAAGCTGGCCGACATGGCGACCCAGGTCCAGGCCGCCCGCCTGCTCACCGAACACGCGGCCGACGAGAAGGACGCGGGACGGAAAACGACGCTCATTTCGTCCCAGGCCAAGCTTTATGCCGCCGAAGTCGCTGTCAAGGTGGCGGAGGAGGCGATCCAGATCCACGGCGGCTATGGCTACTGCAAGGACTATCCCGTGGAAAAGTTCTGGCGCGACGCCAAACTGTGCACGATCGGAGAAGGAACGAGCGAAATCCAGCGTCTGGTGATCGCCCGGGAGCTCATCGGAGAATAATAAATTTCATGATCCAAAAAATCGATCATATTGGAATTGCCGTCAAGGACCTGGAAAAGGACACGAAGTTCTACCGGAACGTTCTTGGACTCTCCTTTGAGGGATATGAAGATTTGCCGGACCGGGGAATCAGAATTGCGGTCTTCAACATCAACGACGTCCGTCTTGAGCTTATCCAGTCCCTATCGCCGGATTCCGCCATTGCGACGTTTATCGAGCGGAGAGGAGAGGGATTACATCACATCGCCTTGGGCGTGGATGACGCCGCGGAGATGCTCACCGGGCTTGTCCGAAACGGAGTTCGCGCCATCGATCCCGAGCCCCGAAAGGGAGCCGGAGGCTCACGGGTGGCCTTCCTTGATCCCCGCGACACCGGCCATGTTCTCATAGAGATTTATGAAAAAGGCCGGGACGGCCATAAACGGAAATAGGGCCGGTCATTTCCTCCGAAAACGTTCCTAAGGGAAAGGGGGACGGCCCAAAAGCGCGGGAACGGTCACGGCATTTCGGGATCGATTTCGATGAGGACCTGGTCGTTTTCGACCGCTTGTCCGGCCTTCACATACACAGACCGGATGATGCCGGCGTTCTGGCAAAATATTTCATTTTCCATTTTCATGGCTTCGATGATAAGGATAACATCATCTTTTTTCACAGGGGAGCCTTCCTTTACTTTACAACTGACAACGGTCCCTGAGATAGGTGAATGGAGATCCCCTTCTCGTTTCTCTGTTTTTTTCCGCCCGGTCAGCTCAATGCGTTTTACCTTATAGATGCTCCCATCGATAAAGACAAACTTGTCCTCATCCCCCTGAGAAATGACGCTTTTGATGACTCGATCACCAAGCTGAATGAACAGCTGCCCGGGTTTCTGCTCTGTTGCTATCACGGTGTATTCATTATTATCATAGGTGATGAAAAATTGGTTCTCCCGGCGTTCAACGGTGACGTTGTACACATGGTTGTTATGCTCGTAGTTGATGAACATTTTTACACCCCCATCCTCCATCGTCCCATATGCTGCCAGGGGGAATGAGGATCTGCTTCTTTGTATCTCACGACCTCTTGTCGCTGGGTGTGTAACGAGTCATACACGGCAAGAGCGATCAGCGCATCGAGGGGAAGCCCTTCCTTGGTCACCAGCCAATCATGGAAATAATCATTTATAAAATGCGTCGTGATGTTTCCTTTCCTGAACTCAGGATGGTCAAGGACCTTTTTTAAAAACGAGATGTTCGTCGTCACACCAAGCACAACGTAATGAGACAGCGCCCAGATCATTTTATTGATGCTTTCCACCCGGTTCTCCGTATTTACCGTCAGTTTTGCCAGCATCGGATCATAATAGGGGCTGACGTGGAAGTGTGTCTCAACACCGGTGTCGTTTCTGATGTTTGGTCCATTGGGGAGATCGACTTTTTCAAGGGTGCCGATACTTGGGAGGAAACCATTGGAGGGGTCCTCAGCGTAGATGCGGCATTCAAGAGCATGACCACGCTGGATCAGGTCTTTTTGTTGAATGGGAAGCTCCATGCCACTGGCGATGCGAAGCTGCCATTTCACCAGGTCAATACCGGTGGTCGCCTCGGTGATTGGATGCTCAACCTGCAGACGCGTGTTCATCTCCATGAAATAGAAATTTTGGTTCCCATCAACCATGAATTCGATGGTACCAGCATTCGTGTACCCCACTGCTGTAGCAGCGGCGACCGCTGCTTTTCCCATGATCTCCCGCAGTGGTAGTGTCATCATCGGTGAGGGGGTCTCCTCGATGATTTTTTGATGGCGCCGTTGAATGGAGCATTCACGTTCGAATAAATGGATCACATGACCATGCTGGTCAGCAAGAATCTGAAATTCAATATGACGTGGTTTGTCGACATACTGCTCAAGGAAGACTGAGTCGTTTCCAAACGCGGATTTTGCTTCTCGCTTCGCACTCTCTATGGCTTGCTCAAGCTCAGATTCCGCATGAACGATACGCATCCCTTTTCCTCCGCCGCCCGCTGTCGCCTTCACTAAGAGAGGAAACCCTATTTTTTTCCCTTCTTTGAGTAACGTGGAAAGATCCTGTTTTACTCCATGATACCCTGGGATTACGGGGACATCTGCATGGGCGATGGTTTTTTTTGCTTCGATTTTATCACCCATCAGGCGTATCACCTCTGGTGTTGGTCCGATGAAGGTGATTCCGGTATCGGTGCAGGCTTTTGCAAAATCAGGGTTCTCCGCAAGAAACCCATAGCCGGGATGGATCGCCTCTGCGTGTACTTTTGTCGCGTTTTCAATGATTTTTGCGATATTCAGATAACTTTCCGAAGGCGTAGGGTCTCCTAGGTTAATGGATTCATCAGCGATCTGAACATGGGGTGCGTTTTTGTCAACCTCGGAATAGACAGCAACGGTTCTGATGCCCATCTCTTGACATGCTTTGATGATTCTTACTGCGATTTCGCCACGATTCGCGATCAGAACTTTTTTAAACATGTCTGTTACCTCTTCCAGCTTGGTTTTCGTTTCTCAAGGAATCCTTTGATTCCTTCTTGGCCTTCTTGCGAGACTCGAAGCTCTGATATTTTTTCGACCGTGAACTCCTTATAGTCTTTTACATCCATTTTTACTAGATTGTCCATCAGATGTTTCACTTCTTGTATTGCATGTGGACCGGAGGAGCGAACCTGTTCGATAGAGGAGTTGATGGTCTCATCGAGTTTGTCAGGGGTGACTATGATATCGATTAATCCTATTTTCTGGGCTGTTGCCGAATCGAATCGTTCACCGGTGATAAAGAGGCGACGCATCGTTGCTGGTGTCATCCGTGGTCCGACAAATGTTGAAATCACGGCGGGGATAATACCAAGTTTTACTTCGCTGAATGCGAACGTTACCTCAGGAATGGTGATGGTGATGTCACAGACCGCAAGCAGTCCGATACCGCCTCCAAACGCAGCTCCGTTAATCCGGCCGAGTACTGGTTTTGGACAGGAATGAATGGATTCGTACATATCAAGGAGGAGGCGACTATCTTTCTTGTTTTCCTCTTGAGAGTAGTTGACCATTTTTTTCATCCAGGTCAGGTCTGCTCCTGCGCAAAACGATTTCCCATTCCCGGTAAGGATAATCACTCTGATGGAGTCGTCGGTGGAGAGTTGGTGAAAACATCGGGTGAGTTCGTTCATGAGCGTTTCGTTCATCGCATTATGAACATCTGGTCGATTCAACGTAACGGTTGTAACATCGTCTTTTTTGGTCAAGACAAGGGTCTCATAGTTCATCCTGCGACCTCCCCTTGGTATCCTATCGCATTCATAAGTATGTGATACATAAAGGTTTCCATAAAGTTATCGACAATCGCCGATGGCTCCTCTATTTTCCTTTGAAGACTGGTTTNNCTCCAAATGCGATATCATATCATTCTCCAGGCTTTTATTGATCAGCATCTTTGCTTTTCCGACCGCGATCGGTGGCAATAATCGAAATTGAGAGACGAGTTCTTCCACAGCAGCATCGAGGTGTTCTGGCTCAACGATTTTATTGATGAGACCAAGTCGGTATCCTTCTTCAGCGGTGAACGTCTTGGACGTCAGGATATATTCACAAGCACGTTGGTATCCTATGCTTCTTGTCACAAACTGTGTCCCGCACCCTGGTGCAAGACCAATACCAATGAACGCGGTGCTCATCTTTGCTTCTTTTACCGCGATGACCATATCACAGGCGAGCGCTAGGGAGAGTCCCGCACCAAACGCGGCACCATTCACCGCAGCGATCACTGGTTTTTCCATGGTCCGTATCTCAATGACACAGCGATGGATCGCTCGGGTCAAATCCCGCAGGAAACGTGATTTGTCCTTGGCAGCATGCATTTCTTTGACATCACCGCCACCGCAGAATCCCTTGCCGGTTCCCCTGATGACCACGACATGTACCTCATGGTTCTGCGCAACATTCGAAAGCGCCTCATACAACTCATGGCCAAGCTGCATGTCAAAAGAGTTCAACCGCTCAGGACGATTCAATGTAATACACGCGACCGTATCTTTCAAGATGACTTGAAGTGTATCGTAGTTCATCAGCCTGTAGGAAACACACAATAGCTTTTAAATGTTAAGAGAAGAACCTTAAAGGAACAGAGTGTCACCCTGATTTCCGAAGACATATTCTTTTGAAAAGGTCAACGACTTTAAACCATACGACCGCGATAAAACCGACAAATGCAGCGAGAACAAAATCAGTTAGGAGAATAGGGGAAAAATGAAACAGGTTTTGAAGAGGTGGTGTCACGAGGATAAAGACAAGACTCAGTAATGCACCAATCATGACAAACCAAAATGCTCTGTTTTTTGTCCTGAGTGTTTTTATTATACTACGCGATCCTGACAGATTCACGATAATCAACAAAATATTCGCAATCACCAAGGTGGCAAAGGAAAGCGTTCGTGCTTGGTCTTCATTTGCTGGACGTCCTTGGTAAAACCAGAGGAACACGAGGATCACCGCGACAAGGACACTGAGACCTTGCAGAAAACTGTAGAAGAAATTCTTCCGTCCAAACAACCGTTCTTTCAGGCTTCTTGGCGGGCGGTCCATGATGTTTTTCTCCTCAGGCTCCGCCTCAAAGACCGTTGAACACGCTGGATCTATAATTAATTCAAGAAACGCAATGTGCGCTGGTAACAACACCAACGGGAATCCCATTAAAACAGGGATGAGCGCCATTCCCGCGATCGGCACATGAACAGAGAAGATATAACTAATTGATTTGCGTAGATTATCGAAAATTCTTCTCCCTAATCGTACNNCCCATCGCGATACCGATATGGGATGATTTCAATGCGGGAGCGTCGTTGACACCATCCCCGGTCATTGCCACAATCTCACCGTTGGCTTTCAGTGCGTCAACGATAGCTAATTTTTGTTCAGGTACGACCCGAGCAAAAATATTAACCGTTTTGATTTTCTCCCGGAGTTCCTCCTGAGACATATGAGCAAGGTCTGAACCAGTAATGAACTGCTCAGGGTTCTTCAGACCGATTTGTCGGCCGATATGCTGCGCGGTCCCCGGGTAATCCCCAGTGATCATAATCATTCTCATACCGGCCGTGTAACAATCTTTTAATGAAGGGGCAACGCTTAAACGAACAGGGTCAACAAACCCGAGTAATCCGACGAATTCGAATTCAAAGTCATGTTGTTTGTCCGGTAAATAATCCTCCGGGGAACTGGATCGGGCTACCCCAAGGACACGGAGACCTTTCTCCGTCATTTCTTTCACATGGATGATTACTTCTTGTGTTTGCTCTTTTGTGAAATGGCACAGATCCGCTATCGCCTCTGGCGCTCCTTTTGCTGCAATCACATGTTTCCGTCTATCTGAGGATTCCCAGACATGGGATAAGGCCAGGAGATGCTTTGAGAGAGGATACTCTCGGATTAACTTCCACTGATCATGGATATGCTCTGTCTTTTGGAGGAACTTTTCAGTGGTGCTTTTGATCTCCTTTTCAATAGGATCGAAAGGATCTTTCTGACTTGCGAGATACCCAAACTCTAAAAGATCATGAAAACACTCAGGTAACGGTTGTTCCCCGTTTTTCTCGATATCATAGAATTGATGATCGCAAAAAAGTGAACTCAGAATCATTTTATTTTGCGTTAACGTCCCGGTTTTGTCGACACATAACACCGTAGCAGCACCAAGCATCTCGATAGAACCGGTGTTTCTTGTCAGGACATGTCGTTTTGACATCCGCCAGGCTCCTAGGCTCATGAATATCATCAGAACAACAGGGAATTCCTCTGGAAGGATCGCCATGCTCAGACTCACACCAGCAAGGAACCCAACAATCCAGTCCCCGCGGGTGATCCCATAGATAACGATCACTAGGCTGCAGAGAATAAAACCACCGATAGCGAAATTTTTCACTAACTGATCTATATCTTTTTTCAGCAGGGTTTCTTCAGGGGTTATCTTCTGTAACGCTTTGCCGATCTTCCCCATCTCTGTTTGACTGCCTATGTGAAGGACTCTGGCGATCCCATGACCTTGCACAACGAGGGTTCCGGAGAAGACAAAGGGTAAATCATCCCCACCGGGTTGTGTCATGGGTGCTTTTCCATCCCATTCTGATTTTCGCACCGCTAAGGATTCACCGGTGAGAAGCGATTCATTAATGGAGAGATTCGAAGAAAAAATAACGACTGCGTCAGCAGGGACACGGTCTCCTTCCCGCAGGATAATGTAATCCTCCCGGACAACCTCACGGCCAGGGATACGTTTTTGTTGTCCATCCCTGATTACCAATGCTCGAGGGCTGGAAAGATTTTTTAACGCCTCTAACGCCCGTTCGGTTTTTCGCTGTTGGTAAAACGTAATCCCGATCACAACAAAAACGAAGATGAGTAACATCAATGCGTCTTGTTTTTCACCTAGGATGATGTAGAGGAGACCTGCGCCGAGCAAGAGCAACAGCATCGGCTCAAGCAGGACATGGAGGAAAATGACGAATATGTTTTGTTTTTTCTGCGAAGGAAGCTCGTTATACCCATCTGTTTTCAGACGTTTCTGTGCTTCGATCTCAGAAAGTCCTGTTATCGTCTCAATGCCGTTACCTGCAACTGCATTATTAGGGATTGGTTCTGATGCTTTCATTAATAAACAGGGGGAACTAACTTCTCAGATATAGGTCTTTTCATTTAGGAGAAAAAAAGGGAAAAAGGAGGGGTTGTGTGTTATTAGGAGGGATATCCACCGATTTTCAAGGTCGGATCCCCAAGCAATATGAACTCCTCGACAGTAAAATCATCACCAGGTACGTCGGTGAGGTACCCGTTCTGCATCTGCGTCATCATCTCCCCGAGGTACTGGCTGGTGTTGTACGCAGTGAAGAACTCAATGGACATTTTCCCAGCACCATCATCGACACCACCAAAGGCTGTACGGGTCGCCCCAATGGTCGCTATCGCCCCACCATTCTCATGGTTGATAAAAGCCCAGGCGTAACACGGCACTCTTTGTGAGGTGTTCACCCGGAGGATCTTCGCTAAGAGATTAAACGCGAAATACGGGCGATAGTCCAAAAGGTCCTGCAGGATATAATCAATTTTTGCGGTCAGACAGGCATCAAAAAAGATGATTGGGAGTTTATACCCGTTCTGGGTATCCTTGATAAATGCAGAATAATAATATTTCATCGATGTGCCAGCTGGAGTGTAGGTGCCCATTCCATTTTCAAATCCATGACCAGAATAATCAAGGAACCCGGCTCCTGCGGTGATGGTATTTGATATTGTTCGACGATTGAAATTNNAACCAGTCGCTCCCGTAGGTTTCCGTCTCATAATGGATGATCTTGTCTACGACGATGGTTACATCCTGCAGAGAATCACAGGCAAGTCGACCAAGATGAACATCGGGGAAAAGATCGACGTGGTCGCTTGACTCACCAAATTGATCATTGTTGTTCGAATCCCAGCTGCAAAAGTCCCCAGAACCATCATAGATATCAGAATAGTAGAGATCCGTAATCACCTCTTCATCCCAATCCCAGAGCATCACATAACTGCGTCGCATCGGAAGCTTATCGAAACCACCCACAAGTAAAACTGAGGTGATCGCATTTGTCTCAATCTCATCCTTAATGGCATATTTTATTTGCTCTGGTAAATCTCTCCCAGTTGAATGGTCAGCGATCCACTCGGTTGTCACTAGGGTTGTCGGGATGTTATATTGATTTTTATGGTCAACGAGAGGTTGGAGCGCATCAGCGAATTCCTCAGGAGCAATAATGAGGAGCTTCGTCTCAGTGGAAAGAGGCGCTGGAGATTGTGGTTGTTCATAGGTCACCATAATCTGCGCACTGGGTGTGAAAAGCAAAGACTGTTGTTGTGGTTGATAGAGAAGCGGATAATACTGGACGGAGAGGAAAATCACATGTTCGTTACCCTCCAGGCCAGCACCGACCTGATACTCCAAGCGAGACAAGGGGTACGTGTTCTTCCCTGAATACACAGCTTCGTTCTTCACAAGTTTTTGATTTAAGGGAGGAATCGAACCACCGCTAACCGGTGTTGGTTGAGCTGCGGGAAGAATCTCTTTTGTGAGTCGTATCGTCTGTACAGAAGAAGCAGTAAATGAGACATCTTTTATGATGGTTCCAAACGGAAAAGAAAACAACTTTGTATACATCGGTAACTGTGGATTTCCTGGTGATGATGCCGAGGAGGTTGTTTCTTTAATCTCGACAGATAGATAATTGTTTTGATTTGTGAGCACCGGCTCTGAAAAAGAGATATCATCCCGAAGCGATAATTGTTGATTTTGCGTATTAACTGATACAGCTGCTCCAAAACCACTTCCTATTAACACTCCCACTAGGAGGATTGGTAGTATTTTCTTCATATTTTTCCCCTTATTATACTCGTAGGTGACTCTTATAGAGCTTAGGGTATTTAAATTTTCTTTCACTAACATATGTACGATATCTATGATAGGACACGAAATATTATATAAAACGAACCTTATGTCCGACTAGATAATAGTTATGGAAGAAAACACCTACGATTATATCGCTGTCGAACAGAAATGGCAAAACAAATGGTT
>JAFNFT010000002.1 GCA_017885605.1 Methanobacteriota archaeon
GTCTCGGGTCTTATATATGGTACTACCTACGCATGGACGACTAAAGCTTATGATGGGCAAAAATGGACGAATACCACGTTCCATTTTACCACAAAATCTATAATTCCAACATTAAAATGGTCTCAAACATCAACAACTGGAAATTCAAAAGTAGGACCTTTAGCCGCTGATGTAAATAACGATGGACAAATGGAAGTTGTACGATCCGGTCAAAATGGTATTGTAGTCTATAGTGGAACAACAGGGAATGTCATTTGGACAAAATCAATGCCTATGTGGGACAATCATATACCAATAGAAGCCATCGATCTTAACAAAGATGGAATTCTCGAAATTATTTGTTCCAACGGCACCGGAACAATGGCAATTTATGGAAATAATCATACGGTCTATTGGAACAACCCAAATGCTCCGCTCTATAACAAACATCCTGTCACTGGAGATATAAACGCAGATGGATATCCAGAAGTATTTGTTTGTACCGCTGGAGCACAAGATGCATCAATTTTAGGATCCGTGACTGGTCTTACTCATGATGGACAAATTTTCGCCCAAGTACCTACGTACTTCCCATGCTTTGGTGGGTTATCACTTGGGGATACGAATTCCGATGGTATTTTTGAATTATACTTAAATGAGAGAAATTACGGTTATGGTGGAACAACTGCCGGTAAGGGATTGAGAGCTTTTTGGGCAACCAATCTCACGGAACGCTGGAATCATCCCGAGATGATATCAAGCAGTCATTGTCCGACACTCATCGATACGAACAAAGACGGAATACTTGATGTCGTTGACTTGCATCAACGAGGAGGTATTGCAATCTTTAATAGTGCAGATGGAAGTATCATTCATCAAATAATGCGCATCCCTGGTCTACAAACCCATTCGCAGCCAACGATTTATGATATTGATAATGATGGAAATCTGGAACTCATCGCCTGTGGCGGCAGTGATACGTGGTCCAAACCAATTATCTGGGATCTCTATACCTGGTCTCTTGAAACGTGGCTTCCATTCGACTGTCTTGAACCACCAGCTATTGCTGACATAGATGGTGATGGAAACGTCGAAATTCTTGCAAGTACTGAAACGAACATCTCAATCTTCAACCATAACTATCAGTTTATAGGCTCCATCCCTCTTGCTAATGATAACGACTATTATGGTATGGCAGTGATTGTAGCACAAGATATTGATAATGACGGTTTACTCGAATTAGTATTGAATCGATTTAACCAAATCTATGCTTATGATACCATTGGAGCTGCGCCAACCCCACGAGCATTATCTCAATTCAACTATTACAGTCCCCAACGAGGTCGATCACCATATTATATTCCGTATGGACCACTCGTACCTCTCTCACTAAATGAATATCCAGCTAATGGAAGTTCAAATATACCATATAACCCTCAGCTTTCAACTTATGTCTTTGACTATCAAAATGATCTGATGACGATAACGATAAGAACAAATGCCACAACAGGAGGCTGGCATACCCTAAGGACTTATTCAAATGTCCATGAAGGAACATACACAGTTGATACAACCGGTATAAACATTCCACACAAGATGTATTGGTGGAGTGTAACAATCACCGATTCAACAGGGCAAACAACAACTAAAATCTATAAATTTAAAACTGTTGGTACAATTATAGTATCAAATCCAACACCCACTGATCTGGCAAAAGACATCGGAGTCAATCCGCAACTGTCAATTTATGCCGTACAACGTAATGGACTTCCGATGACGATACGATTCCTGACAAACGCGACTGGAAGCTGGACTATCATTGGAACTAATGTAAGCGTTTACAATGGGACCTATAGTCAAAAACCGACGACGATGTCTAGTTATAATAAAAAATATTATTGGAGCGTTCAATGTTATGATCAGCAATTATGGACCAATGAAACATTAAGTTTTACCACATTCACACCTTCAACCGGACAATGGTGGAACTTGAATTGGACCAATCGGAAATTCATACTCGTGGATCATACAAAAATCAATACCAACCTTGTGAACTTCCCTGTTTTAATCAATCTACCATCAGATGCAGATCTTGCTGCTCGTGCACAAACTGACGGGAACGACATCGTATTTACTGATTACCAAGGACACAAACTTAACCATGAAATCGAATTATTCACAAAAGCCACCGGTCAATTAATCGCTTGGGTCAACGTCACCAGTCTCTCATCGACAACTGACACGAAACTTTACCTCTATTACGGAAACAGCGCTGCTAGTAATCAGCAGAACCAATATGGCACATGGAATGCTGAGTACCTTATGGTCCAACACATGGAGGAAAACGGGAATGTCTATGATTCCACGTCACATAGTTTCAGTGGTACAAACTATGGAACAACAAATGAGATAAATGGTAAAATAGGCGCATGTCGGTATTTTGACTCTATCAATGATTATTATAGCTTTGGTAACTCAGCATTGCTGAACCCTGGTCTGAATTCAATGACGATTTCACTATGGACAAAATTAACCTATGTTAACGCGTATCCGATTTTATCAAAATGGGGTTCTAATACTGGATTTATTATGTATTTGTTTGATAATGGTGTAAACAAACACCACTATTTCAAGGTCGGAGATAGTGTCAATACGAAAAAACCGTACCGGTACTGGGATACCTCTTGGTCTGATGGAAATTGGCATTATATCACTGCGGTGATTAATCGGGTAACCAATCAGATCGATGTCTATCTCGACGGTACCCTCCATAATGGATTTACAAACTCGAACCTCTCCGGTATGGGAAGTCTTGAGAGTACAGCAAATCTCTATCTGTATGGGGGAACAAATGGGAGGCAAGATGAATTTACTCTCTCCACAACCATCCGTAATGCAAACTGGATTAAAACCAGTTATAATAATCAGAATAATCCATCGAGTTTCTCCACAATTTATCCAGAAGAACCCATTCCACCAGCATCCGTAAATATGTCAAACCCACAACCTTCGAACCAAGGAATTGATATTCAATTATCACCAAAATTACGCATCACTGTCACCCATAGTGTCGGATATTTAATGAACATCAATTGGAAGACGAATGCGAGTGGAACGTGGACGACCATTGGTTCCAATGCGTCCGTTCCAACTGGAACATATACCTGTAGTAACACCGGTTGGGCATCTTCGACGTATAAACGATATTGGTGGCGTGTCGAGGTCCATGATTACCATGGACATTGGACGAATGCTACATTCTCTTTTAGAACAATAGCAGGCCCACCCACACAAGATACCCCATTACTTGTATTAAGTAGCAGGAAACTTATCTGTTATAATCAGTCAACGGTAGATCCCAATGGATTCCGGGTGTACAATACCTACCAATGGATAAAGAACAGCCANNAGATTGCTACTTCCGTTTAATACAAGAAATCTGATGACTGTTAAAGATTACTCAGGGTACAACAACAATGGAGCGATCAAGGGAGCAACCTGGATCTCCAATGGTGTTGTCGGCGGAGCTTATAGTTTCAGTGGAATTGACAGCAATGACTATATTTCCATACCGCACAGCACATCGTTGGATGGTAATGGAGCATGGGATGCGATCACCATTGAGCAATGGATCAACCTCTCAGATAATCAGTTTGGCAGTAGAATCATGTCGAAAATGTCCTCCCAATCAGAAGCGAAACGCAGTTATGATATCGGTATCGCAGACTCGATGCCGGCAAACAAACTCTACGGTGGAGTCGTCATTGGTAATAATTCTTATAAAGAAGCGGTATGCAGTACCTCACTTGTCGCTGGACAATGGTATCATGTTGTCCTCACCTACAAATCAGGTGTTGGTGTGAAATTATATCTGAACGGAGTTCTTGTTGCGACGAATACGAGTCAAACCACTGGAAACATTCAGGCAAGCCCCGGGAAAATGCTCTGCATCGGTGCCTACAATGGATCGAGTAGTTTCCTGTATGGTTCCGTCGATGAAGTGAAAATCTATCCGTTTGCTTTGACCGCCCAACAGATTAACCAAGAGTATCTCCAGGAAAGATATGGCATTAGTTCGAGCTCCACCATGGTCGATGAAGAGACAGCAACTGGTGAACAATGGAAATGCGCTATTACCCCGAGCAATTCCTATTTCGACGGTGTGACGAAAACCTCCAATGCCATCACAATCGTGAATTAATCAACAACCATCCGTACAGGACTAAGGTACGAAGGAGTAATTTTTAAAATTACTTCTTTTTTTTACTATCTATGATATAATATTTAAAAGGTGCATGTGTTTACTCTGTTGGATTAACTATCAATAAAAATTGGAGAAACGAGTCCATGAAACCTTCGACGTATGCAAGCCTGGTGACCCTTGTGTTTCTGACGCATCAGAATGAGCTCTGCAAAAGCATTGAAAGCGCGATCCGTGTGACCGATGCGCTGTGTAAAGAGTTCGGGTTGGTGAACGATCTGAGTCATATGACGAAATATCGGGTGATCGCTGATTTGATTGATTCGAAGGTTCTGGTTTCGATTGACACCGCGAAGCGGAAAAAATTGCGCCTAGCAAAAAAAATCACAGACATGGTTCCATAAGGGTCTTTTTCATTCCTGTAGAACAAGAAATTATAAGATTTCTGAAGACGTAAATTGATACAATAATGCCTTATTTGTTTAACATATCAAGAAATTCATCACTGCTGATTTTCTTAAAACCAAACTGAGCAATAATTTTGATACGTTCATGCCCGGATAGCCTTGGAAGCTTTACCATATGAGGTGACCTCAAAAAAGGAGACAAACGGTTTCGATGTTTTTTTCAGGGGGAATTCTTCTAAATAGAGTTCTGTTGCTTCCTTTANNTATTTTTTTCTTTATGAACTACCGCACTGAAGACATTATTCATAATAATACCATAGGTTTAATGTTATGTAATCTTACTTCTTGATTTTTGATTGTATTATTAAAGTGCTGGGTGTAGGCCGTAAGCTTCTTTACATCCGTGCTTGAGAGAGTTGTTCGTAGAATGTTTTCAGTGTCTTCAGATGAGACAGGATGTAAATGAGAATCGGATGATACCTTGCTGTGTGAGTCTTTTCTTCTAACAGGGATTGTTCTAGGTGGTTTGTCCGGATCTCAAAGGTGGACTGCTCGGAGATGATGTTCTCGGTGGTTGTATCGAGACATTGATTGATGAGAAGGGCGGAATCATCCAGAAGATGAATGTTTTTAATCTGACTTTTATACAGTGTGTTTTGTGTGGCATGAACCAATGTGACGGTATCATCGGAAAATGAGCACTGTGTGATGAGATTCTGGGAGGATCGTGCAAGATACAGAGCAAATGCGCCATTGCCGGTAAAGGTGCACTCTGAGATGATGTTGTTGTTATTGTCTGATTCGATTGCGTCGATGCCCGCATGGGTGTTTCTGATGAAGCTGCACGAGTTAATTTGATTGTGTGTCGCGTATTGGAGCTCGATACCGTCGCAGTTTTCAGAGAACAAACAGGATATGATGGTATTGTCGGTGCATGCGAGGGTAGAGGTGCCTAACAGCACGATTCCTTCGTCGTCACACCCTTGGAATACACAATGTGAGATCGTATTGTGTGCGCTCCAGATCGCTATCCCGATGGGTGTGTCGTGGAACGAGCAGCTCTCTATGGTTGTGTTGGAGGCGCTGATTTTAACACCGGTGGTGTAGAGTCCTGCTGCTTGGTTGATGATCTCCAGGTTGCTCAGAGTCACCCCTTCTGCGGTGATCTGGATAGCGTATCCGTTGGTTGATGATGTTGGATTTAGAATGGTTGGCGTGGTTTCGTCTCCTATTATATGGATTGGTTTGTTGATGATGAGAACCTCAGTATAGGTGCCGCTGGGTAGCAGGATTGTTGCGCCTGGCTCTGCTTGATTAATCATTTCTTGAAACGAGGTATTAGCAAGATAAACATTATCTGATATCTGCTGATTAGAACCAGAGCTCGTAAATGATTCTCCAGAAGCATTCGAAGCTATGATAAGAATGCTCAAAAGAATGAATGACGTAAGAAGTCCCATCCGTGTTTTTCTGTGCATTCTGTCCCTTTCCTTCTCCTCTCTCGCATCTGTTATGCTAACATATAGCCTGCTAAACTCTGTCATTTATTATTTATAAAACCTCTCGGGAAAAATACCAAAACGACTATCTGTCATTCTTCCGAGAGAAACGGATATTTCAAAATTTAGAAAACTTTTTAAATGACAATTGTATACATGCAGCAGTATATCAGAAATTAAGACAAATATGGAGATGTTTAAGAGAAGGAATTCACAAGGAGAGGAGGAAGGGACGGTTAACGTTCTTCATATTATCCCCCTAATTTTTTATCCCTTCCTTCTATTTTTTTTTATCATACATTCAAAGGTAAATTTTTCCATCCTTAAACGATGATCTTTTGGAAAATGTTTTAAATCAATACCAGATTGCTTCCTCCATAAAAATAAAACAAAAAATGGTGGAGGCATGATGAAGAAATGAATGAAGCAGTCATTGTAACCGCTGTCCGAACAGCACAAGGCAAATTTGAAGGCTCCCTCAAAGGCTTTTCCGCACCTCAGCTCGGCGGATTCGTCATAAAAGAAGCAGTACAGAAAGCACACATCCAGCCCAACGAGGTCAACGAAGTCATCATGGGAAACGTCGTCTCCGCTGGCCTGGGCCAAAACGTCGCACGACAAGCAGCGATCGCCGCAGGGATCCCCTACGAGGCAGCTGCCTTCCATATCGATAAAGTCTGCGGTTCCTCACTCAAAGCAGTCATCCTCGCAGCACAAGCAATCAAACTCGGGGAGGCAGACTGCATCATCGCAGGAGGCATGGAGAGCATGACCAATACCCCCTACCTCCTTGACAAGGCACGGTTCGGATACCGGATCTTCGATGGGAAACTCATCGATGCCATGGTCCATGACGGCCTCTGGGATGCGTACAACAACTTCCATATGGGGATGACCGGGGAGATCGTCGCAGAGAAATACCATATCACCCGCAAAGACTGTGATGAGATCGCTCTCAGTAGTCATCAGAAGGCAGCCAAGGCGACTGAGACTGGGAAATTCAAAGACGAAATCGTGCCTCTTTCAATAAAACAAAAGAAAGGAGACCCACTTATTTATACCACGGATGAAGGCATCAGAAAGGACACCACCATGGAAAGCCTTGGTTCGTTAAAACCCTTCTTCAAAGAAGGCGGAGTGATCACCGCGGGAAACGCCTCGCAGATCACCGATGGCGCCTCCGCAGTCCTTATCATGAGCAAGGAGAAAGCAAAGAAGCACAACCTGGAGATCCTCGGCAGCATCAAAGGATACGACGTCACCGGCGTAAAACCAGAGTTTGTCATGGAAGCACCCATCCCGGGAGTGACCAACCTTTTTAAGAAAATGAAACTGTCCATCGATGACATCGACCTGGTGGAGCACAACGAAGCCTTCTCCTCAGCCTCCGCGGCATTGATCCAAGAAATCGGCATCCCTAAACAAAAATTCAATATCCATGGCGGCGCGATCGCCCTGGGTCATCCGATCGGCAGCAGCGGAACACGAATCCTTGTCACCCTTCTACATTCGTTGAAACAAGAAAAGAAACATCGAGGGCTTGCGACCATCTGCCTTGGCGGTGGTCATGCGGTCTCCCTGATCGTGGAACGGTAGGAGGAATCACAAATGAATATCAAAAAGATAGGAATTATCGGTGCGGGAACAATGGGTCATGGGATCGCGTTGGTCTGCGCAAAAGCAGGCTATGACGTCATCCTGCATGACATCAAAGAAGACTACGTAAAAAAAGGACTTGCCTCCGTAGAAAAATTCATCGATAAAAGCGTCGAGAAAGGCAAAATGACACCGGAGGATAAAAAAAACATCCTTGGGAGGATCCATGGGACGACAAAACTGGATGACATGAAAGACGCTGATCTGGTCATCGAAGCCATCGTCGAACAGGTCGGATTGAAAAAAGAGCTCTTCCAGAAACTGGATGGCATCTGCAAAAAAGAAACACTCTTCGCGTCGAACACCTCCACGATCCCGATCACGGATCTCGCCAGCTCAACGAAACGACCAGACCAGTTCATCGGGATGCATTTCATGAACCCTGTGCCTTTAATGAAGCTGGTAGAAGTCATCCGAGGTCTGCGCACATCTGATGAGACCACGACTATAATCAAACACCTTGCAGAGAAAATGGAGAAAACCCCTATCGAGGTCAACGATGGACCCGGGTTCATCTCCAATCGCGTGCTATTTTCCATGATCAACGAAGCGATCTTCTGCCTCCAAGATGGGACTGGCACAGTGCAATCCATTGATACTGTAATGAAGCTAGGGATGAACCATCCGATGGGCCCCCTGGAGCTCGCGGACCTCATCGGTCTTGATGTGAGCCTGAACATTCTCACCGTGCTGTACGAAGGCTTCAATGACTCAAAATACCGACCCTGCCCCCTGCTGAAAAAAATGGTCCAAGCAGGCTACCTCGGTCGAAAAACCGGAAAAGGATTCTATGAGTACCCTCCAAGGTGAAGCCTCATGACCTACAAGAACATCATTGTGGAAAAGAAAGACGGGATCGGAACCATCACGATGAACCGACCACAGGTCCTCAATGCACTGAACATCGAAACCATCGAAGAACTCGCCAGGGCGGTCAAAGAACTAGAGGACGATCTAACCGTCCACGTTGCAATCATCACCGGAAAAGACAAAGCCTTCATTGCTGGAGCTGACATCAAAGAAATGCAGCCGATGAACACCATGCAGGCAAAGGCATTTGGAACCCTGGGACATCAGCTCTGCAAAAACATTGAGAACTCAAGACTCCCCTATATCGCAGCAGTGAACGGATATGCACTCGGTGGCGGCTGTGAAGTGATAATGGCCTGTGACATCGCCATCGCCTCAACGTCTGCCAAGATAGGTCAACCTGAAATCAACCTAGGGATCCATCCCGGGTTTGGAGGCACCCAGCGTCTCCCTCGTCTGGTCGGAAACAACAAGGCGAAAGAATTACTGCTGACCGGTGAGACTATTGATGCGCAAGAAGCACTCCGCATCGGCCTTGTCAACAAAGTCGTCGCCCCTGAGAACCTTACTGAAGAAACCGAGATGCTCGCACAAAAAATCGGGTCAAAATCACAGGTACAAACCAAGTTTATCAAGGAACTGGTCAATACTGGGACCAATATCGACTTACCCTCTGCGTGCGCCCTTGAGATTTCCTCGTTTGCAGCAAGCTTCTCCACTGAAGACCAAAAGGAAGGAATGCGTGCATTCCTTGAGAAGAAAAAACCAATATTTAAGGGAAAATAGAAAAAAAATTGACATAAATTATAAAAGACAAATTTATTAAAGAGACCTCAATTCTATCATACTGAGAGTGAGAACCATGAAAAAGAAACTATTGGGATTGGTTGTTTGTGTGATGCTGATGACAACCTTTTTTACTATGGCAATACCTGCGGAAAAAAAAGTTAGAGACATCGTTCCCGCTAGCCCTCTTACAATGACATCTCAAGTTGATGTTCCAATCTGGGAAATTAATGATCAATGGACCTATAAAATCGATAATACCACTATCGTTGTCAATCAAAATGGTACACTATTTGATATGGACCTTACTATAGGTGAATTACCTCTCACGGTCAACGCCGTGGATGAAACCTCCTATACGGTAGGTCTTGAGACATCCATCAGCGGGCGTTCCAATTTCGATGGTGATTTCGGGGACGGTCCGGTCAACATTTCAATCGCATTTTCAAACCTGAAACTCTCTGGGAACATCATCTTCGAAAAGTCTACACTCGGAATCAAAGAATTCTCTGGCACTCTCACTGGTAGATTCTGGGTAAAAATCAACGAACAACCCTATCTTCCAATCCCGTTTTTCCCAAAATTACCGGTTAAAATAGTGATGAATCTCGCCTCAGATTTCAGCACCCCGATTTCTCCACTTACGTTTCCCTTAAACGACACCATGATATGGAATTTAACTGCGACGAATTTGACGCTAAACGGTGAGATACGCTCCCCCTGGCTTTATATCATGCTTTTCATCAATTCCTTCAAAGAATTTTTACCCCCGGAGATTGCAGCTCTCCTTCCCGTAATAGACATTAAAGATGCCTTAACCACTCTTGGCTCAGGTAATGTCATTCAATTACCGATGATCGCTGGTGCATTTTTCTGCCTGAATACCGAATCTGTTTCCGTCCCTGCTGGGACCTTCGATACTTACAACATCACGATTCTGAATGGTACAGCACATTGTTTTTATGCACCAGCCGTAGGCAATATCGTGAAGCTCACCGGGAACCTTCAGGAGATTATCCCCTACATTACTAATATCAACATGGAACTAAAGAGTACAAACTATAGTTAAAAACACATCGAGATTATTTTCAAAACCAACGAAGGCAGAATCTGTCGAAGGACGATACTTTAAAAGATATTATTTTAGAATCTTCCCAAGGATTTGATCTGCAGCTGAGTACGGGTCCAGTTCCTTTTTGGATATCTGATCGATACAACAATCCACGGTGGTCTTGAGTTTTTTTTCATCGAAGATAAAATCCATGAGCCGTTTCCGGATGATTTCAATCAACTCCGCTTCGTATCGCTGCCGCCGTCGCTTCTCAAACGTCTGACTTTTCTTCAGATATGCTTGATGCTCTGCAATCTGAACAACAAGCTGCTGGATCCCTTTCTTTTCCTTTGCTGAGGTCGCGACGATAGGGATGCGACGTTCCTGGTTGTTTACCAAATCAAGCATAGACTCTAGTTCTGCGACGGTCTGTTCCACCCCAGTTTTATCCGCTTTGTTGACCACAAAGATATCGGCAATCTCCATAAGACCTGCCTTGATGGTCTGAACAGAGTCACCAAGCCCGGGGACGAGCACGACAAGGGTGGTATCCGCTATTTTCACGATGTCGACCTCATCTTGTCCCACACCAACGGTTTCAATGAGGATCACGTTCATACCAGCTGCATCAAGGATCTCTACCACATCATACAAAGAACTTGTAAGTCCTCCCATCATCCCTCTTGTCCCCATGCTGCGGATGAACACTCCCTCATCCATGGAGAGTTCGGTCATTCTGATGCGATCCCCAAGCAAGGCGCCACCAGAAAAAGGGCTGGTCGGGTCGATCGCAATAATCCCTACTTTTTTCCCTTCAGTACGATACGCTAACGCAAGTTCAAAAATCAAAGAACTTTTCCCACCGCCCATGACGCCGGTCACCCCGATGATCGACGCCTGACCAGTATGAGGATGGATCTGTTTCATGGTTTCTACCGCATCAGGTGCATTATTCTCTACCTGGGTGATCAATCGGGCTATCGATCGATGATCACCGGCGATAATCTTTTCTGCAAGATCGGTCATCGTTTCACGTTCTTTTTGATGTATCTTACGATCTCCTCAACTGGTGTGCCTGGTCCGAACACTTCAGCGATGCCAGCTTTTTTCAAACGAGGGACATCCTCTTGCGGGATGATGCCACCACCAATAAGTAACACATCATCCATCTGTTTTTCTTTCAGTAACACTGCGACATCCACAAATAAGGTCATATGCGCCCCCGACAGGAGACTGAGACCGACCACGTCGACATCTTCCTGCATCGCAGTGTTCACTATCTGCTCCGCGGTCTGATGCAGACCCGTGTATACCACCTCCATGCCGGCATCCCGCAGTGCGCGTGCAACGATTTTCGCCCCACGATCATGACCATCAAGACCTGGTTTAGCTACCAATACCCTAATTTTCTTCACCATATCGTTTCTTCTCCTTAGTAAATCGCTTGTTCTTTATACTCTCCGAACACGTCCCGGAGCACCTGGCAGGTTTCCCCTAACGTCGCATAACTATGGATGCAATTCAGGATAAAAGGCATGAGGTTGTCGTCTCCTTCGGCAGCCTTACGGAGCTGCTCCAGATGACTCTGAACCTTTGAGTTGTCTCGTTCTTTTCGGAGTTTCTGCAAGCGGCGGATCTGTCGCTCCTCGCCTTTCTCATCCATCTTCAGAATAGGGATCGACGGTGCCTCATCGAGTTGATAGCGGTTCACCCCGACGATCACCCGCTGGCTCGTATCGATCTCTTTCTGGTATCGATAGGCGCTATCGGCGATCTCCCGTTGGAAGAAGCCTTTTTCGATTGCAGGGATCACTCCTCCGAGTCGTTCGACCCTGTCGAAATACTTGTAGGTTTCCTCCTCCATTTTCTCTGTCAACCATTCAACATAATACGAGCCGCCCAAGGGATCAACCGTGCTGGTCACCCCGCTTTCCTCCGCGATGATCTGCTGGGTACGCAGCGCGATCCGCACTGCTTTTTCAGAAGGCAACGCGAGAGCCTCATCCATCGAGTTTGTATGCAGTGACTGCGTCCCACCGAGCACCGCGGCAAGCGCCTGTAACGTCACCCGGACGATGTTCATCTCAGGTTGCTGTGCCGTCAGGGAACAGCCTGCGGTCTGCGTATGAAACCGTAGCCATAACGACCGTGTTTTCTTCGCGCCAAGCGTTTTCATCTCCTTTGCCCAGATCCTTCGGGCAGCACGGTATTTCGCTATCTCCTCAAAGAAATCATTATGGGCGTTGAAGAAAAAACTCAGACGCGGCGCGAAATCATCAATGGAAAGACCCCGGTTCATCGCAGCTTTGACGTACTCAACCCCGTCACCTAACGTAAACGCGAGCTCCTGGACCGCGGTGGACCCGGCTTCCCTGATATGGTACCCGCTGATGCTGATCGTATTCCATTTCGGGATATTCTTGAACCCATATTCGAACGTATCCACAATCAGCCGCATGGAAGGCTCTGGAGGAAAAATATAGGATTTCTGCGCGATGTACTCTTTCAGGATATCATTCTGGATGGTCCCACCGATCTTTTCTTTACTGATCCCCTGGTTCTCTGCATTGGCGATATACATCGCCCAGATGATCGCAGCAGGACCATTGATCGTCATCGACGTCGTGATCTTATCAAGGGGGATCCCATGGAATACGGTTGCCAAACGCCAGGGAGTAGAGATCCAGCAGTTGCGCGGCACCATTCAGAATGATATCCTGAAAGAGTACATCGCGCAGAAATCCTATATTTTTCCTCCGGAGCCTTCCATGCGGTTGATTGTCGATACGTTCGAGTATGGTTTTAAGCAGGTCCCGAAATGGAACACGATCAGCATCA
>JAFNFT010000003.1 GCA_017885605.1 Methanobacteriota archaeon
AATCATCTATCCGTTTCTCTGGGTCTGGGAATCGGACGGTATAGAGCGATTCGATCGCTTTTTTTCGTGCCTCATCTTTTTTCAACTTATGATGCAGTTGTAGCACTTCCATGATCTCAGAGCCTATCGTAAACATGGGATCAAGCGACGTCATCGGCTCTTGGAAGATCATGGATATCTTACATCCTCTGATGTTCCGCATCTCTTTTTCACTTAACTTTAAAAGATCCGTTCCTTCTAAGAATATTTTTCCTCCAACGATTTTTCCAGGAGGACTCTGTATCAGTCGCATGATGGATAACGCAGTGACACTTTTCCCGCACCCGGATTCACCTACAAGCCCAAGGGTCTCTCCTTTGTTGATGGTAAAGCTGACGCCATCGACGGCTTTGACGACTCCCTCATGGGTGTAGAAGTACGTTTTGAGATCTTCAACTCGTAATAGCTCTTCCATTTTTTTTTCATCCTATTCTTTCAAGCGGGGGTCTAGGATATCCCGTAAACCATCTCCTAACAGATTTAGTCCTAGTACTGCAATAATAATTGCAATTCCAGGGAATGTCGCAGCCCACCAAGAGCCACTGACGATATAGAAACGACTTTCTGAGAGCATCGCACCCCATTCTGGGCTTGGTGGTTGTGCGCCTAATCCTAAGAAGCCAAGTGCTGCTGCATCAAGAATAGCACCTGCCATCATCAATGTCCCGTAGACAATGACCGGTGAAAGGCTATTGGGTAGTACATGTCGGAAAATAATTCTTGTGTTACTCGAGCCAATCGCTTTCTGCGCCTCGATATATTCCATTTCTTTAATATATAATACTGAACCTCGCATGACTCGTGCCATCTGAGGTGAGTATTCAATACCAATCGCAATCATAGCTTTGTCTAATCCCTGTCCAATCACTGCGACAATGACTATGGCGAGTAATAATGAAGGGAAGGCAAACAGGATGTCAGTGATTCTCATAAGAATATTATCAATCCATCCCCCGTAATATCCTGCAGCAACTCCAATTAGAATACCGAGTGCTGTCGCGATACCAACTGCGATGAAGCCCACTGTCAAACTAATCCGAGAACCATAAATGATTCTGCTTAGGATGTCTCTGCCCATCATATCGGTTCCAAGAGGGTACCCAGGTATACTTTCATTACTCCAAAATCCTGGTTTCAGACTGTTTTCCAGTTGTGGAGGCGATGGTGTTGGGTCCTGGGGGGCGATAAAGGGTGCAAAGATCGCTAAAAATACGAGAAAAAGGATAAGGATGAGACCAAAAACCGCTGATTTATTGTATCGAAATCGTCTGATTAGTTCATGGGTTTTTGTCTCTCTTTTTCTCGCCATTCTTCACCTAATCATAATGAATTCTTGGATCGATATAGGTGTATAGGAGATCGGTTATCAAATTAACAATAACAAACACTAAAGCAAACACAAGAATGCAGCCGATAACCAACGGATAGTCCCTGGCGTACACTGAATCAATTANNGAGAATACGGTTTCTGTCAATATCGCACCTGAAAGTAACAGGCCAAAATTCAAGCCGATGACTGTAACGACTGGAACCATTGCATTTCGTATCGCATGTTTATAGATGACTTTGCGTTCCGATAAGCCCTTTGCTCGTTCTGTTCGTATAAAATCCTGACGCAGTACTTCCAACATACTTGACCGGGTCGTCCGTGCGATGATCGCCATCGGAATGGTCCCTAACGCGATTGCGGGGAGAAGCAAATGACGCAGGACACTAATGAGTGCTGCACCATTCCCCGTGATGATGCTATCGACCACCATGAAACCGGTGATTCGTTGGAATGGAATAAGAAGATCGATGCGTCCTCCTATCGGAAGCCATCCAAGGAAGACCCCAAAGATCATCATCAGCATGATCCCAAGCCAAAAGACTGGCATGGAAATCCCAAACAGGGCGAGTCCCATCACTGAATAATCCGCGACCGAGTATTGTTTCGTTGCAGAGATGATCCCTGCGACGACACCGATGAGGACCGCGAAGATCATTGCGGCGATCGCAAGCTCCATGGTGTTTGGGAATCGTGACCCAATCTCGGTGGTGACTTGTTCATGAGAAAGAATAGAACGACCTAAATCACCATGGAGGACGTCATTAAGCCAGATGAAATATTGGACATACAACGGTTGATCCAGGCCATATTTCGCGCGGATATCGTCCATTTCCTGCTGCGTCGCATGCTGCCCAAGCATGGTTCTGACAGGATCACCAGGGGCTAGATGAATCAATGCAAACGCGATAAGAGTGACTCCCAGGACAACTGGTATGATCTGCAACAATCTTTTAATGATGTACCATTTCATTTCTGATCAACAGAATATCTTCGAATACCACTCTTTTTTTTCCTCTTTTGCATCAGAAAGGTGGAGACTATCCTGTCTCGCTTTAGGTCATAACGACAGGATAGAAGAAATACCGAGCTGTTGGGTTTAAGACAAATCCCTGCACATTCTTTGTAAAGATAAGATTCTGGTTCGCATGGGCTAAGTAGACAAACGGTGCGTCCTCATGGATGATGACTTGTGCTTCTTTGTAGAGTCGAGCACGCTCATTAATATCGTAGGTTTGTAACGCTGCTGATAATAAATCTTGTACTTGGGTGTTATTGTAGAACGCTACGTTACCTGCAGTGCCTAACGTGCATTGGTTCGCCCCGTACAACACGTTCATGAAGTTATCTGGATCACCGTTATCTCCGGTCCATCCAAGCAGACACATCGGGTGTTCTCCTGCTTGGGTCTTTGCTAGATACGTCGACCAATCGATCTGGAAAATCTGGACATGGATATTCACAGCCTCAAGATAGCTTTGGATTGCCTCACCGATCTTTGATGGGTCGAACATATAGGGTCGACTGACCGGCATCACCCAGAGCGTGGTGTTAAATCCATTTGGGTACCCTGCTTCTGTCAGCAGTTCTCGTGCCTTGACAGGATTATATGGATAATCCACAACGGCATCGTTCCATCCGAGCATGAACGGTGGCATTCCATTCTTTGCGACGATCGCTGTTCCTTTATAAAGATTCTCAACGATTGAAGTTTTATTGATTGCGTAATTGACCGCTTGTCGTACTGATTTATTCGTGAATGGTTCGAAGTATCCAGGGGTTTTGACCCATGATTCGTTTTGGTCATGCATACCATTGTGATTTGTGTCATTATAACCATATCCGTTGTTCATCGCCACATAACCGACATTCATCCCTGGTTGTGTCAGCAGCTTCAGATCATTGTTAGCTTCGATTGAAACAAGGCTTGCAGGGTCGGGGTACTCCATCCCCTGAATTTCTCCTGCTTGTATCGCAAGCAGCCGTGCAGAGGGATCGGTGATGACTCGGTAGATTACTTTATCTATTTTTGGTGCTCCACGCCAATAATCCTTGTATGCTTCTACGGTGATATGATCATCTTTTACCCATTCCACAAACTTAAAAGGACCGGTTCCAACAGGGTGTTTAAACGCATCTTCTTTCCAGGTCGCCGCGTTGGTTGGGCTGACAATGGCAACCGTGAACATCGCCAGACTTGTCATGATCGCAGCGTTCGGTCTGCTTAACACCATCTTCACCGTGTAATTATCGATTTTTTCAACTTTCTGTATGTCACTGAACATGTATCCCCAATACGCCCATTCTCCATATTGATAATACGGATGACTTGTATTGTACTGTCGTTCAAATGAGAAAACAACTGCATCAGCATTGAAGTCAGTTCCATCATGGAACTTCACACCCTGTCTCAGGGTGAAGGTGATATTCTTGCCATCTGTTGAAGTAACCCATGATGTCGCCAAGCAAGCCTGTATCTCTGCAGATCCTGATTTATATTCAACTAACCCTTCGAAGATACTATCGGTTCTTGCTGTAGATTCCCCATCAGTAACATCCGCCGGGTCAAGCTTATCTGCATCCCCAGCACACGCAAAGATTAGCACCTTTTCTGTTACTGGTGGCGTGGTATTTGTACACCCGCTTAAACTCACTGCGAGTAATAGTCCACTAATAATGATTGCAAGAACACCAGCCTTTATATTGTTTGCATTAACACTCCCCATGATTTTCTTACCTCTTTTCCCGCTTCTCTTAGAGAAGACCTAAGTTCGTATCACACTTATTATTTAATTACTTTTTCATTTATAGAAGATTTGTAAAGAATATTTCTCATAAACAGCTGCCGCCCTACAGCATCTCTTGGAGTTTTTCTTTCGTGTACCCGAAGGGAACCAGGAGGCTTTCAGTGCATTTCGCAAGCTGACGGAGGTAATACGCAACATCGATGTCCTCGGTGCCCTGCATCTTCTCGGCAAGACAGATTCGTCGTTTGTAGTTCTGAGACGCTTCATCGGTGACGAGATAGCGAACCGATTGGCCAGGCTGGACCTGTACACCAAGGTCTTGCAGCTGCAACAATGCTGATTTCGGCAGCGTATTGACCTTATATGTTGCTATATCCTTTGAGATCGTTGTCGTACAGACGAGATCCTTGTGGTCGACAGAGTCTTCTCGGATCGCCGCTGCACATTTTCTGAGGACCTCGACAGATGCGGGGAGCAACGCACGGAACTCCGTTGCGGTGTTTGCTTGTGCAAAGACGGTGAGCATCTCCTGCTGAGCGTTTTTGAGAAATGCTGGCGTGTTATGCTGCCGGAGTTCCACGCCGCGGACCTTCACCTTCCCGTCCTCGAACATCCCATAGTACCTGGTTAATGCACCAACCCCGGTTGTTTTACTGGGGAGAAACACGATCCATTTGTAGCGGCCTTCCACATCCATGCGAATGCCGGTGCGATGACTGATCATCCGTGAGAGATGGAACGGACGAACGCACCCCTGGGAGCCTTTGACCCATAACGAGTCAACAATACCATGGAGCACCTCGTAGCCTGCTTGTTGTGCAACCTCTGATGCGGTCAGCAGGATGTCCCGGCTGAACGCGGTGATGCTCTCATGGCATTCGATGCGCCCGTACCGGGCGTTCCGATACCCGGTGTACCCGAAGCAGACCACCAGGACCCATTTCCATGCTTTCTGCAGCTCCGAGTAGACCGCCGGGTCATACTGGTTGTTTTTCGCGCGTGCTTTGAAGCAGAACCTTCGTTGTAAAATCGGCTCTAGGACCTCTGGGAGTAGTCCTTTCTGCCGTTCGCAGATATGGTATCCGAGTTGAGGCACACGTTTGGTGGAGTCAGGGCAGCAGGGACACAGCATGGTCTCAGGGCTGATGTTATGAAGCACCATGATATTGGGGTATAACGAGGCGTAATCCAGCTCAACAACATTTTCATGAAGACCAACCACTGGTTCGAGAACTAGTCCTCCGCGGTCCGCGATGAGCAGCTCCTCTGCGGTCTTCCAGTTCTCCGGCATGTTCTTCTTCCA
>JAFNFT010000004.1 GCA_017885605.1 Methanobacteriota archaeon
TGAAAACACTTCTTCTAACCCTATGTCGATACCAAGATGGAATTGACATAGGGCAACAGGGCAGCCCGTCTGTTCTATGGTCCCAAAAACCTGGAGACCGTCTCCTTAATTGGGCGCCCTCTCAAACGACCAGTCAATATGTGCCACTGAGCACGAATAGGTACCTGTCGTTTATGCCCCAAGATACGCAAGAACAAGGAGGTGAAATCCCGTTATGCGTACACTCTATGTAGGAATGGATATCCATAAAAACTTTATCCAGGCAGCTGCCATGGATGAAGCAGGAAACATCATCAAGGAACAGCAGTTCAAAAGCGATGCAAAAGACATCAAACGATTTATCAAAACTCTCAAAGCTAAAAACATACAAGCCGCGATAGAAGCCACGTGCACCTGGTATCATGTCTACGAGACACTGGATGCTCTTGGTGTTGAGACAACCCTCGTGAACATGAAACGGACGAAAACAATCGCGGAATCCAAGATAAAAACAGATAAACTGGATGCGAAAACCATCGCACAATGTCTCCGGACTGGCTTCATCGCCACCGCGTACATCCCACCAAAAACCATCATGGAACAACGCAACATCCTCAGACATCGCATGTCCCTACGAAAAGAAATCACACGATACAAGAACAAGATCCATGCGATACTTCTCCGCAATGGGATACAGCACAGTGACTACAGCGACTTATTCGGCCTAGGAGGAATGAGATTCCTCCGAAGCGTTACACTCCCGGATTCAGAGCAGTACAGCCTCGCCAGCTATCTGAACATCATCGAGACACTGATACACGAAAAGACACAGACCGCAGAGAAAATCGAGACACTCTGTAAAAACAATCACCAAGCGATGCTGCTCACCAGCATCCCTGGAATCAGTTACTACGGCGCAATGATCATCCTCACCGAGATCGGAGAGATACACCGATTCCCCCATCCAAAGAAACTCTGCAGCNNGCAACCAGAACCTCAAATGGATCCTGGACCAATGCACCCACATCCATATCCGACATTGTCCGAACAGCTCGATAACCAGACTGTATTATCGCGTGGAGAACAAGAAAGGACGAAATAAAGCCATAGTAGCAGCGAGCAGAAAACTTCTTACCTGCATTTGGTACATGCTCATGAAGAATGAAACGTTTAAGTACAGCAACGATGATTAAGAATGAGAAGTGCTTTTCATAGGTAGAACCCTTCATTTTGTACGAATCTTTATTAACACTTGTTTGCTTCGTAACAGTAGCTCCGGGTTTTGGGCTATTTCAGCAATTCAACGCCTTGCTTTGCTAATTTTAATTCATTTCTCGGGGCTATCTTTGTCACGGTCACAGCAAATGTTTATGAATACTTTTCTTATTGAAAGAATGGCTCCAGAGAGAAAGTTGTCATTAGTTATCATAATCTTTTGATACTTTCAGGATCACTCTGGAGCTACTCTTATCAACGTCTTCTTATCGCATGCTTCTTCACCTATCGGTAGAAGCGAAAAAGACGACATGGACATTCAATTACGTATGCCATGGACTATCGCATCGCTTTAGATAAAGAACTTATCATTGCGATGTTTTTTTAGACATTCTCGATAATAGATCGGTCTGTTCTCTCGTGGTTTGAACGGACCTTGGGTTTCCTTACCGCAATCAGAACAGACCGCAGAATGAAGCTCATGGCCATATGAATCTTTCACCTTGTTCAGATCACTCCAGGTCTTTCTCAGACAGTTCTTTTTTCTTAGGTGGCTGCATATTAGAGGGACAAAGTTGGTTTATCCAATTTTTGAATTCATCAAAGTTGTAATACTTGAAGTTCGCTGTATATATCTCTCAGAGAAACGTCCTTGGTGAGTAAAAAGGTGGGACGGGATTACGACACGGTTTTTCTGATGATTTCTGCGATTTCCTCTGCAGCCTTCTGACATTCTCTACTTAGGCCGAGGGAGATATCACGTGATTTTGGTTGAATCCCTAAAAAAACAACGACGGCGCTACATCTCCGCTGGATTTCTGCTGCCACTTCCACCGCTGGAATCGTATGGGTCGTAAACAGACCTTGTTCGACCGTATCTTGTGAAAGAACCTGCCATGCCCCTGGTTTTTGGCCAAGCTCCGCAGCATCGACAATAAGGACATGGGTCGGATGGGAAGCACACGCTGGCCCAATATATACCTCAGGCGTCATCTGCCCCTCAAACACCTTGAGACGATTATTCATACAGTGTTTGAGAAGACGCACGACGTGTAACCCGACCGCGTCATCAGCACGTAGCTCATTGCCCATACCTATCACCACCACGACGGTGGCATCCTTCAGAAAAGATCTCAGTTTATTTAACAATCGCCTCGCCTTTCTTATAATGCGCAAGTTCAAATTCCGAGGTCATCTCGATGGCGTCCTTAGGGCAGGACTCTGCGCATTGGGCGCAGAACGTGCAATAATCTAAATCAAAGACCGGCCGTTTTTTACCGTCGATCTCATGCATGGTACAAGCAGCTGAAGGGCAATCTCGCGCGCATAACCCGCAGCTGATGCAACGATCAAGGTGGAACTTCATTTTCCCTCGTAAGGTCTCTGGCGGAGTGAGTCGTTGCTTCGGGTATAACACGGTGACTGGTTTTCGAACGATGAATCCTATGATTTTCGGCAGCATCTTCCCAGGGACTTTCATCTCAGATGCCTCCGAGGAATCGTACCATGATAGCGATAAAAATCTGCACCAGTGCCAGGGGGATGAGCCATTTGTACGCAAAACTAATCATCTGATCGGTCCTGATACGGGCGACCGCTGATTTCATGAGGATCAGCAGGAAGATGACAAACAGTGTTTTGACTAAAAACACCAGCGCACCAACTATCCAGGAAAGATAGACGGGTTCTAGTTGAACAATCGGCTCTGGTCCTGCTAGGAAGACAACCGCGAGAAGACCTGCTCCGACGACCATCTCTGCATCACGGGCGAGTCGGAATAGCGCGAGTCGTCTCCCTGAGTATTCCACCAGGGGTCCTGCGACGATCTCGGTTTCTGCTTCGGGGATATCAAAGGGGAGGCGCTCTAGTTTTCCTTGGAGTGCGATCAGTGCGATGACAAAGCCGAGCAGGGAGACAATGAATTCTAATGGATGAGAAATTTCGAAATGCACGATATCAGCCATTTTCCAGGATCCTTCAATCAAGGCTGGGGTCAACAGGGCTAAGAAGAACGGGATCTCATAGGAGAACAAAAGGGAAGCAACCCGCATTCCTCCTTTCTGACCAAAGACATTCCCAGAGTACCAACCCCCTAGGAACAAGGCTAGGGTTGGGATGGTCAGAAGATACAGGACGACTACAAGATCCCCGTTGAAGCTATGCAGCCCAGTGGATGAAACGATCGGCAGATAAAGATACGCAGCAAAAATCGCTGCCAATCCGATGATGGGTGCGGCGGTGAACATGAAATGCTCTGCTTTCTCCGGCACGACGTCTTCTTTTGCCGCTAGTTTCACGAGGTCCGCGAATGGTTGTAAGAACGGCGGTCCGACACGTCGTTGCATACGCGCGTAAATCTTTCTGTCGAGATACTCGGTGAACAGGCTGAATGCGAACAAGAACAAAAACCCAGGAAAGATGAACAAATACAGTAACGTAAGAAGAATGTCTATGCCTTCCACCCCCTTTCCGCAAACCATTTGATGCTGTATCGTCGTAACCGTTCACCGTCGACCAGCTCACCTGGTTTTTCATTTCCCTTTAAGAGTAACACGCGGTCCATGCAGCCCATGCAGGGGTCTATTGCTGCCACAATAATCGGGACGTCAGCAAGGTAGGTTCCTTTGAGCATTTCTGCTAACGCAGGAAGGTTTGCCAACGTTGGTGTCCGCACTTTATATCGCTCAGGTTTTTCCGTACCGTTTGAACGGAGATAATGGAAATCTTCCCCCCGTGGTGCCTCGGTATGACTGATCGATTCACCCTCCGGTACCTTACGAGGGGCTTTCGTGACGATCTCTCCAACGGGGAGATGCGCCATGAGATAACGGATGATCTTGATGCTTTCGAAGATTTCCAGCACACGGACAACCACCCGTCCAAGCACATCATTGGTGTTTGTGGTGATCACATCAAACGGTGTGTCAAGGTACGAAGCATAGGGATCATCCTTTCGAATATCAACAGTGATCCCTGAGGCACGCGCGGTTGGCCCGACCGCAGAAAATTTCAACGCATCCTTTGTTTTGAGGATGCCAACGTTCTCAGCACGCGCAAGAATGGTTTTTTCATTGATCGCGACTTCTTTGTAATACTCTGCTCTTTTCTCGAGGTAATCCATTCCCTGGAGTACTTTTTTCTGGTGTTCTACACTGACGTCTCGACGGACGCCTCCGATGGCGTTCATCGCGTAGTTCACGCGGTTCCCTGAGATCATCTCGAGGAGGTCCTGGACGACCTCTCGGTCCTGCCAGGTGTACATGAACAATGTGTCAAAGCCGATCTCATGGCCTGCGACTCCTAGCCAGAGGAAATGACTGTGAAGTCGTTCCAGCTCAAGGAACAATGTCCGGATATATTCCGCTCGTTTCGGAATTTGGATGCCTAGGATTTCTTCGACGTTCTGTGTGAAATTCTCGACATGGGCATAGGAGCAGATTCCGCAGATTCGCTCAACGAGGTACAGGTTTTGTGTATAGGTCCTGCTTTCCATGAGTTTTTCGATACCGCGATGGGTGTATCCGATGCGAATGTCGACGTCAACGACTCGCTCACCGTCAAGGGTGATCGTGAAATTTTCTGGTTCTTTGAGTGCGGGATGTTGCGGACCGATGGGGAGTTTTACTCTGCCCATTATTCCTCAGCCTCCTGCTCCGCTGGTTGTTTCCAGTCTTTTCTGAGTGGATATCCTCCTACCCATTCATCAGGAAGGACGAGTCGTCGTAGATCCGGATGTCCATTCGGGACGATGCCAAGAATATCATGAAGCTCTCGCTCATAGAGAATGGCACTGGGAAAGACACTGACGATGCTATCGACGGTTGGATCGTTTTTTGGACAGGTGGTGCGGATGGTGATCACGACTCCTTTGAGGAGGAAATGGTACAGTATCTCAATGTCGTTTCCGGTATCTCGTGCGGTGATCGTGGAGAGATGTTGAATGTTCAGCTCACTGGAAAGTATATTCATGGTTTTTATCAAATCATTCCGCGGGATGGTGAGAAAAACGCGTCGTTCTCGTTTCACTTGCACAGAGAATCCTTTGAGGACTTCGGTGATGAGTTCTTCTGTGGTCGTCATGGTTTTCCTCCTTTGTCAATGGATGCAAGCAGTTTAATCAGACCATCTGCGATGGCATCTGGTCGGGGTGGACAGCCAGGGATGTATGCATTGACTGGGATGACTGTGTCGATCCCTCCTTCTACGCCGTACGCGCCCTGGTAAATACCTCCTGATGAGCCGCATTGTCCGACGACAACGACGAACTTTGGCTCAGGCATTTGATCATAGACGCGTTTCAACCGCTCCTTCATCTGTTTTGTAACCGGGCCGGTGCAGACAAGGACGTCCGCGTGTCGTGGTGTTCCCTTCAGCAGTACGCCGAAACGTTCTACATCGAGCCGTGGGATTAATGCTGCTAAAATCTCAATGTCACAGCCGTTGCAAGAGCCACAGTTCATATGAAGAATCCAGGGTGATTTTACTCGAGCCCATTTCACTAAGCCTTTAAACATGATCTCGGCCTCCGACGAACAACGCAAACGCAGTTAATGCCATCACTCCGATGAGGACACAGCCGAGGATCGCTGCATTCCCCGCTGGGGCTGTGGCTATCAATAACGCTCCGACATGGAGAACCGTGAAGAAGAACGCGACATGGAAGAAATTATAGGATTGTTGTATTTTCCCGCCGGGGTAGTCTTCACCGCAGGCATAATTTTTCAATTTGTATTTTGCTTTTGTATACTTTGGTCCAAGAGTACCGGCGAACACATACAGGAGATAGATGATGATCAGCATGATGAGAAACGTTACGACAGGGTAGAAATACGTCTCAAGCATAGTTTAGATCCCTCCAAGGCTCATGAGGATATCCACGGCTGGTTTGACTGCTTTTAGCCCAAGCTCAGGCCATATCCCAAGGATGATGGTCAATGCTGCAAGGATCCCTATGGCGACCAGCATCACAGCGGATGTTTCCTTTGCTTTTGCAACCTTTTTATGCTCCACGGGAAGATAGAGCGTCTTGATGATTGGGAGGTAATAACCCAGGGAGAGAAGCGCATTGAGAAGCGCGATAGCGGCAATCGCTATCCCCCACCATCCGATGACGCCGTAGGTGAGGATCCCGCCGCTGAACACCATCCATTCACTCATAAAGCCGCTGAGTGGCGGGACTCCAGCAAGCGCAAGCAAGGAGAGGGTGAACGCGAACCCTGTTGCTTTCATGGATAGCCCGATGCCATCCATCTCATCAAGATAGCGTGTGCCAAGCTCATGGATAATTGCCCCAGCACAGAGGAAGGCAAGCCCTTTCATGAACGCATGGGTCATAATGTGGAATAACCCGCCTTCATAGCCAATGCGAATCCCATACGCGAGACCGACGCCGACTCCAAGGATGATGTATCCCATTTGTGCGACACTTGAGTACGCAAGGATTCGTTTGAGATCCACTTGTTTATGGGTGAGCTGGGAGAAGGCCATGAGGTTCCCAACGCTCATGGTGATTAACGCGATGATGATGAGCAGTTCACCAACAGGAATAGAAGTACTCGTGAAAATAAGGATGCTTCGCAGCAGGGTGAAGAACCCTGCGCCAATCACGATACCAGACAACATCGCACTGATCCCAGAGGGAGCCGCGGAATGGGCATCAGGAAGCCAGGTGTGCAGTGGAACGATTGCTGCTTTTACCCCAAAGCCGATGATGAGGAACAGCAACGCTGCCTGGAGAAGTGGTGTGGTCGTCCCCATTCCGATGAGAGAGTTGAACGTAAGTGTTCCTGTCTGGAAATAGACAAGGGAAATTCCGAAGAATGCGAAGGCGGACCCGACCGCGCCCATCACGATGTATTTCATTCCTGCTTCGATCGCCATCCATTCATGTCTGCGGAATACGACCAAGGCATAGGACGGAATCGACATCAGCTCAAAAAAGAGGTACAGGACAAGAAAATCAGTAGCAAGGCCGATACCGATGATTCCAGCGACCATCAGCAGGAGAAGCGTGTAGTAATACTCCTGTCCTTGATCGTTTTTCATATAGATGACGGAATAGAGGCAGACGATCGTCCCCAACGTCAGGGCGATGAGTGCAAGGAAGACTGCTAAGGCATCCATCCGTAAGAGCGTATCTCCGATGTAGAAACCTACTGCTCCGTTTTCCCAGATTTGAGTTGCGAGGAAAATCTGGAGGAGCAATGCGATGCTGAAGAACAGAAGTCCTGTTGCTGCCGCTAGATATTTCTTCTTATAGAGGTGTTCAGCGCGGCCCATGGCGTACGCAAGGATTGAGCCTGTGAGAAGAAAGATGAGAGGGAGAACCGGGTTGATCATGTTAGACTCCTCCTCCGATGAAGAATAAAATCAGGATCAGTAAAAGGAACCCAAGAGCGATCCCGGCGATATTATAGTTAAGATCACCGGTATGGGTTTTTCTGAATTGGGTGGAAAACCAGCGGAGACAACGGATGATTCCTCCGTAGAACCTATCAAATCCGTATCCTTGTCTTGCGATGATCACGGACTGTTCACCTGCTTTGTTTGCGGCATACTGTTTTCGAATCTTAAAAAGCCCGATACCGATCAGAAACGCTACAAGGGATATCCAGACGACCGGTGTCTGGAACGTCTCAATGATAAAGGAGCTGAGCGTCAGCCCAAAATCTGATAAATCAAAGGAGTGATAGGCTCTGCTGAGAAACCCAATCCCCAGCCATGATACGATCGTCCCTAACGCGAGAAGGACCAAAGGTACGGTCATCTGCCAGGGTGCCTCATGGGCGGTGCTGTCTCGTCTACTTTCACCCCAGAACACCAGATTCAGCATTCTAATGGTATAGGCAGCTGTGAGGATCGCGGTGATCACCATGAACAGAAGCGGAAGATAGTTCGCGTTCTCCCAGGCAGTCGCCAGAATCATATCCTTACTCCAGAAACCACTGAGCGGGATCAACCCCGCAAGAGACAAACCACCAATCAGCATCGCGATGTAGGTCAGTTTCATCTCTTTCTTCAATCCACCCATCTGATACATGTTTCTTGTTCCCACCGAATGGATGACAGCCCCAGCGCCAAGGAATAATAATGCTTTGAAGATCGCATGACTCATCAGATGAAACGTCGCTGCCGTAAACCCAGAAAGAAGCCCCAGTCCGAAAATCATGTAACCAAGTTGACTGACCGTTGAATACGCTAGCACCCGTTTCAGATCATGTTCCACCAACGCCATGGTCGCTGCAAGAAACGCAGTGATCCCACCAACCACCATGAGCGCGGTCATCCAATACGGAACTCCGGAGAATAATGGGAGGGAACGTGCAAGGAGATACACTCCTGCGTTCACCATGGTCGCCGCATGGATCAACGCACTGATCGTCGTAGGTGCCTCCATAGCATCCGGGAGCCAGACATGCAAGGGCACCTGGGCTGATTTTCCCATGGCACCTAAAAGGAAACAGAACCCAGCGATCGAGAGTGTCTGCATCGGGATGCTTGAGACGTTCTGGATCAAGGAATGGATGCTGAGCGCTTGCCAGAAATCAACGCCGAGCGCGGTCATCGCCCCTGATGCGAGCACGAAGATGCCGATGAGAAAACCTATATCACCGACACGGGTGATGACCAATGCTTTGATGCCTGCTTTCGCTGCCTTTGGATCCTTTGTGTAAAACCCAATCAACGCATACGAGCAGAGCCCGACCGCTTCCCAAAAGAAATACAGGACCAATAAATTATCAACAAAAACCAGTCCGATCATCGAGCCGATGAAAAGGAGCACGAGTGCGTAATATCTGGTTAAACCCTCTTGTCCAGCCATGTATTTCACGGAATAGAGCAGGACCAGTGAACCGATGCATCCTGCGATTGCTGCCATCATTACCGATAACGGGTCGATATAGACGGAGAAAACCAGACCAATGGAGGGTGCCCAGGAAAAACTATAGGACAGTCCTTCGGTTCGTCCCATCCATACCTCAGGGAGCAAAAGCAGAACAGATCCTGCAGTGCAAAAACCAATGATCACTGCAAACGCGGCTCGAACAGATTGTCCTAACCGTGCGACAACCGGGACGAGAGCAGTTCCAGCAAACGGAAAAACAAGGCAGAACCAGACCAGGAGTTCATTGTCAAGTAGCATGTGTTACCCCCATAAACGTTTCAATGCTTCAAAATCAAGGTTTCCGGTGTGTTTGTAGACGTTCACCGCCATGGAAAGTAAGACCGCGGCGACAATCGCGTCAATGACGATGATCAGTACGACTGCGACTTGCGCGGTCGATCCACCCGCGATAAGGAAACTAAGCGAGCCGCCTTTCACCATGATGCTGATGCCGATCGCACTTTTAATGATACTTTTTTTTGTAAGGATACAGTACAGCCCAAGAAACAGGATCGCGACTGCGAAGATAAGATACAGTTCTACTCCCATCGCCAGCCACCTCCGAGTAAAACCAAGATACCTGCGCCTCCTGCAAACAGGACAAAAGACACGATGATGATGGTGGCACCCCAGGTGCCCCAGAGCGCCTGGCTAAAGGATTCAGAGGGAGTAATCGGGGTAGAGACTCCTTGGAACGGTTGATAAAAAACGTAGAGAAGGCCAAGTAAAAAAAGCAAGGCAAGCCCAGTGGTGAGTACTGTTTTTGTTTTCATTTTGTCCCCTCTTTCTCCATCATCCCGATCGCGGAGAGTAGTAATATCGTTACAAGACCTGCTGCGACGCTCAGCTCAAAAACCGCTGCATAGGGTGCGTCAAGGATGTAAAACACCGAGGCGAGCAGCGCACTTCCGATGCCCAGTGCGATGATTGCTTTGACAAGTTCTTTGAGCTCGATGGCGATGATGAGGAACACGGTTGTTGCCAATAAGATAATCATTCCTATAAGAGGATCTATCTGTACAGACATTTCAACGTTCTCCTTTTCCCTATTTGAATATTCGCTGGGGTACATCCTCTCGCATTACATAAAACTATTGAAAAAATATTATGGTGTAAGGGAAAAAAGTCGTTGAGAAAAACAATCAAGAAAATCTAAAAAAAAAGTTTTTTTAAAAAAAAGGAAAAGAAAGGATTACACGTCCTTTCCAATGTCCCAGATGGCTTTGATGGCTAGAATGCCGACTGCTGGGGCGATGAATATTGCAAGGGCTTGGGAGACTCCTCTAAACAAGGACCCAATCCATGGATGAATGCTGAAACCCTGGAAGACTCCATACATGACGAGTAATGCAATTCCTGCCATCAAAAACGCTGGTAATTCTGTTTTGGTGATTGTTCCTTTTCCTAACATCGCTAATAATCCAACAATAACACCAAGTATCGCTAATATCCAAGCGATCCAACCACCCATATCAGTGGTGAATACCGGTTGTTGGTTTTGCTCAATGGTGTAGGCTTGCCAGAGACCAACTAATAGTGCTACTAGCGCTCCAATGATAAAGGCCCATATTGCTACTTTACCCATCATATCTTTTGCCATATTTCATACTCTCCTCTAACGTTTATTTCAACGATTTATTTAAGTGGTAGCAACAATATGCTTCTATTTAAAAACTTCGTTTTTTTCAACAGGAGAAAATCAGGAGAAAGAATGATGGTTTCTACTCGATGAGCCATTCCTCATCGATGCGCTGGTACGATGCGATTTCCGCAGGAGTGAACCACAGGTTGATTTCAAACTGAGCGGTGTCTTTTCCGTCAGACGCATGGATGATATTTCTACCGATGAACTGCCCGTAATCCCCCCGGATCGTCCCCATGGCTGCTTTCTGGGGATCAGTTGCTCCAGTCATCGCACGAACCATCTCTGTGACATTGACTCCTTCCAGCACCATCGCAACAACAGGGGATGAAGTAATGTACTTGACGGTTGGCTCAAAGAATGGTTTTCCTTTATGGATCCCATAATGTTTTTCCGCAAGTTTTCTGTCGACTGTAACGAGTTTCATGGCAACAATCTTGATTCCTTTCTTTTCAAACCGGCTCAGGATTTCTCCAACAAATCCTCGTTGGAGCGCATCTGGTTTTATCATCGCGAATGTTCGTTCTTTTTGCATCACATGTTCACCTTTTTTCTGTAGAAAGGGATGCGTCTTCTGTTTATAGAATTAACGTTTACATCCCAAAGGACTTGCCGAAAAAATACAATGTGAGGCTTGTGATGTTGATCAGGGTATGGGCGAAGATCGCTGAGTACAGGTTTTTGGTTTTAAGGACAACCACTGCGAATAGGACACCAAGGATCACCGAGATAATCGCAGCATATGCATAGGTATAGGATAAATGTGATATCCCGAATAGAATCGAGGTCGAGATGATTGCGACTGTTGGCCCTTTTATTTTTGTGATTTTTTCAAGGAGAAATCCTCTGAAGAAAAACTCCTCACAGAAGGGTTGTAACGTGACAAGAAGATACAGGGAGGAGATGGAGAAGAGTTGTTGGAGATCAGGGATATTGCTAAACTTGCTTGGGTCGGTCTTGGTAAAAAACATGTAGAGAAGACCGATGGTCATGGTGATAGCAAATGCGATGATGACGGTGATGAACCCCCAGAGAAGCGCGTTACTGAGTCCTTCTCGTCGGAGTTGTAGCCTGGTAAATATTTCTTTTAATGAGATTTGATTGATGAGTTTATACCATAACAGAGGTACTACGATGAGACCAGCGAAGACAAACAGGAATTGAGTGAATAACAATGAAATTTCCATGGTTAATCTCTGCAAGGGGGTCATGGATGGGGTATAGATCGAGGGAATCTGAGTTGAAGAAAAAACAGAGAGCAAGGGATACCCGATGAATAGTGTCAATGCGCCTAATAAACCTAGAAGGGCAACAAGATGTACCGGTTTTTTAAAATTAAAATCCATCGCTTGGTGAGAACAAATAATAGTTCATAAATATTTTTACCACGGTTCCGATGTTTATATTCTTCATCATATAAACCTGCTCCGATATGGTACTTAGGAAATATATTCTCTCGTCGTCTTTCTTGTACATGCCAAGTATAAAAAAAAATTCGTATGTAGAAAATAACATAATTATGAATGGTTCTTTTAACCAGATGTTGATTTTTTACTTAGTGAAGAAAGGCGTATATATTTTTACTAATATTTTATCAATGGGCCAATAAAAAATATCCAGTGTTGTATTGTGTCTATCTGGATTGAGATTACATTTTTCAATCATGTTATTGATAGTTCCAAAATAGAGGTGTTTCAGTTCGTTATAGCTGATCATCTTTTGATTTGATATCGTCTGAATCCCCATTTCTTGATCTTCCTGTATGTCAAAAATATCTTCCAATACTTGTAATACACCGTCGACTTCATAGATTGCTTTTCTTTCGTCTACGGTTATTTTTGGTGCCATGAGGCACATGCCAGCCATAATAGTAATTCCGCCTTTTGCAAGAGTAATTTTAAAGAGAGTATCTCTCGTCAAAGGTTTATTAGATGATTGATGCATGCTCATTAGTTGACTGATGTGTTCTATTTTTATATAATTCATAAACGTTTCAAATGTCGTTTTATCAACAACAGAACTTACATAATCGATTGATTCCTTGAAAATCGTCAGATATTCATCATCTGTTTTAATATCCCTGTCAAACATAATGTAATCATTCAATTCTTTCAGGTATTTTCTGTATTCAGGAACATCACAAGCCGCATCGTAAAACATCGCTGCTATCATATAACGAGCCGCAATTTTTTCGTCAAATCTTCCACCGAGATTATGTAATATATCAGGTAATCCAATTCGAAAAATATAGAAGTATGGTTTGAAGTTTTTTAGAAACCGTGCTTTTTTAAAGCTTCCTAGTCTTTGAATTATTTGTTGTCTATAAAATATTTCTGCTTCAAAGAGTCGATACACGCCAATGATTAGAAGTTTTATGATGTTAAATTTATTATAGTTGATTTTTTCTCCTGTGTACGTTACAGAATCAGGGAGATTAACCTTTTTTAATAGCAGATCTAATGTATCATTCAGTTCTGAAAAATTCATTTCTAATGGATCTTTCTCTATTATTGATTACATTCCTCTAAAATCAATGGATGAAAGTCTATATAAATATTTTTAAATACGATATGCTGTTTCACCGTGTATGCGGGGCCTGTAGGGTAGCTTGGTCCATCCTTTTAGCTTTGGGAGCTAGAGACTCCGATTCAAATTCGGACAGGCCCACTAACTCCTTTTGATAGTGTGGTTGTGATTTACTGGAGAAAACTCGGTCGACAGAGCCGAAAAAGGCGTTCTGTTGACCTATCCCTTCATTTTTTTTCTCTACTGCCTATAAACCGTTGAAAGTGTTAACCCCATTCGTTTTCAAAATACGAATAATCGATTCTATTCCAGTCATTACGGTCAGGGTATCTTCGCGAACCATCAGAATAATCAACGATCAGATATGTCCATCCGTAATTCATGCAACTCCGATACGAGTGAACCCACCACCATCCAAGCTGCCAAGGATACGCACAAAATCGATTATGTCCTGGTATTGGCCAGAACCCGAAGGTATGACCTAATTCATGGATGTAGCAGCTCGCATACATGATATCTCTATCCAGTAGTGGATTGCTTGTTTTAGGTTCCAGCTTCGAACTTGATATCTGAAACGCATTTGGCTGGAACGTATAGCCTGCAATATCCGCATTATACACGACTAAACCATAATGAAACACGCCTTGTCGCCAGTTATTCGCATCTCCATGTAAGAAATAATTCTGATAGATGGCTTCTAGATCTTGACGGCCTAGGGTATCATTAAACGGGATGATGTCACTTCCACCCATCGCTCCTGCATCGAGATGGAAGACAATGTTTTGTTTATTGAAAGCGGTTTGAGCCAGTTCTAGTGAGTTTTCTGGGAAATAGGTTTTCTCGCCATTCGGACCGTCTCCCATGATATCCATTTCTACAAAAACATCCTTTCGATACGGATCGGAGAACCATTGTGAGGTGAGGAATTCTTCGATATTATTGATACTATCATTATCCGGGTCAATGTTTTCAAAGTCATCCCAGGTCAGAGGCTGATAGCCCCATTTATATTCCCAGTATGTTGGGATGCTATCGTTATCAGGATCAAGAGCGGAATCATCGACGGTTGGATCGGTACCGAGCGTATGGACTTCAATCCAATATGGGATATGATCACCATCATAATCGTTCTGCGTGATGTCGAACCAGAGTTCGCAGTCGCGGTCATTCTCATAAATTGTCCCATCATCGCACCCGCACAGTCTGCCGTATCCACTCACATCACCACGTGAATCATCACCGGTCCAATACCCTGTTTTGATACTGTAGAGAAGAGTCACGTCGTAACTTTCAAGATCACCACTAATATCGTAGAGAATGTTCTCTGTTTCATGACTCCAAAGTTGGATGGTGATCGTTACATTTTCTTCATCGTCGGGAACATTCAGGGTTGCATTCCAGTGAGGATCAGTAATATATTTCGTATCATTCCATACAGGACTTGTGAATTCTACGTTGTTGATGTAGACTTTTACATAAAAATTCGGGCTGCTGTTTCCCTCGTTTTTGGGAAACGTTTGTAGTTCATTGATCGCTAAAAAACGAATCATTTTTATCTCGACAGTGACCGAAATATCCACTAACGGATCAAAATCGGTGTGAGTACTGGTAGGAGTGCTAGTGGAAGTGACCATTGTATTTGTAGATACCAACAGGGTTGCTATGATTAAAATAATATAGATCCTCTTCATATATATCCCTCTTTTAATATATGTAACATAAGGGTCTCCTTTAAAAACATATCCTCAGAAATCAGGGCGTATCAACAAAGGTTCTATTGATCTTAATGATGCTGGTTTATTTTGTGCATATCAAAAGAAAAAAGACAGAGATAAGATCAACTGCCACGAAAACTAGCAAGTCTTAAAACCTTGTTCTATCATGGAAAATCTGACCTTTTGATTGCGGTAGATTCGGACTGATCCACTATCATCATCTTTATTATTTTTTTTTCGTCTCAACCTTGATGTCTTCTGTGATGTTTGCGAGTCGTTTTGCAAGCTCGATGTCATGGGCAATATCGATAGATGCGTTAATGACGAGTTTCGCTCCATCGGGAGATCCGCCTCCGTGCATGCAACCAGGGACACCGCTGCCAATAGTGAGCCATTCGATCAATCGGGCGATCTTGGCTCGTGTCTCACCAGAGCAGTTTGCTTGAAGGTATTTTTTTAGGAGCTTGCCATAGCGTGGGTCGTTGAGGTCTTTACAGGAGGGGAGACAGCCGGTTTCTGCGATGCCACCAGCGATTTCCTGTGCGATCCGTTTGGTCTCATAGGGGAGGGTTGCGACATGGACTTTATTGACGTTGGATAGTAACGTGTTCGGGATCCATACCCCTGAGGGGTGTTTAGTCCCTAGTACACCAGCGGCGATTCCCATCCCAAAGGTTGTCTCGTTGTTGATGGTCATCTGGGTGAGTTTGTCTCGGAACACTTTTTCGGATAACCCGTTTGCCCGTGCCATGAGTGCTGCGGCACCGACCATGACGTCTCCTTGTCCTGCGACGCATCCTCCGATGGCTGCGCGGTAGGGTGCGATGAAGTTCATAACCGCTTTTAAGCTATAGGCGTACTCTCCGCACATGAAGATACGGTCGTTGGGGACGAAGACATCCTCGAAAAGTAGATATGATTGGGTGATTCCCCCGCGTTCGACAGCTGCGTCAAATCCTTCTTCTTGTTCCCTGGTATCATTGGGTCGTCGTGTTTCGATAATGGTCAGATGTTCGATATCTCGTGGGATGACAAATGAGACAGCGTAGTCTTTCTCCTCTTCTTTGTAGCCAGTTCCAGGCATGACGAAAATTTCGTTTGCGGCAGCGACACCGCAGATCATGACCTTTGCGCCTCGAACGATGATCCCATCGTTTCTTTTTTCAATGATGCGAAGGCTGAGGTCAGGGTCGCATTGTTGCAAGGGTGATTTTGATCGATCCCCTTTGGCATCGGTGAGAGCTCCCGCAAGGGTGATATCTCGTTTCTGTGCATCCTGTAACCAGGTCTGCAGTCGTTGATGATACTTGGTGCCCATCTCTTTGTCGATCTCGTAGGTGGTCGCCCACATCGCGTTAATCGCGTTAAAACCGACACAGCGGCCACCGGTGCAGGTGCCTGTCAGATTAAACATCAGGCGTTTCATGCGAACATTTGCGATCATGTCTTCTGGTCCTTGCACAATGGAGAGGTACCGTGAGATAGGTTGGCCTGTGAAATGCGAATTGGTAGTAAGAATTTCTTTAAACTCTGTTTTTTGTGCTGCGTCAAAGATCTGTGCATGACCCTCTATCGAGCGTTTTGTCGCTGGGTGGGTTGTGACATCTTTTATAAGTTCACTGAATTTGTAGATATTTGGTCGCATCTTTCGAAGGCTTTCTTTATACTCTTTTGATGTTTTCATAAACTATTTCTCCTTATAGGAAAACTCCCATTGGCACCAGAGATTTTCAGTATGCTTATCTGGTGGACAGACGATACATGTCACAACAATATCGGGGTTAAATTCTTTTGCGAACGCTTTGAGGAACCCGAAGCGGACTGGTTTGCATCCGAACTCCTTTAACCCTTTCGTGAGTCGCGTGTGTTGGACCCGACAGCGTACGTTTCTGATCATGGCATGGTCTTTTTTTATGATGACTTCTTTGTCTTCAAGGTCCAATGCCCAGGTAGTATATTGTAATGCTTTCATCATAGAAGGGATATCGGTAGTGGTGATGCCGAGGAATTCCTTGAGTTTTCTTGCCTCTATTTTTCCCATGACTTCCCAGACCTTGGCATCAATAGTTATCGCGACCTCGGTGCCATACTGTTCCTCGATCCCTAAAAAGTATAATCCGTCGGCCGCCCAGAGGTTCCGTAGTTGCATAAAAATATAGTCAGGTATTTTTTCTTTGGGAAGTTCGCTGAGAAGATTTACATCATCTTTTCTGCTCA
>JAFNFT010000005.1 GCA_017885605.1 Methanobacteriota archaeon
TTCTGATCCCAATCGATGAGAAAGCACATCTCTCTGATGCAAAACCCTATCTCAGCGAAGTGCTCCACTGCCCGGTGGAAATCTATAGCGCGGATGATGTGAACCTGTATGACCCGGCGAAAAAAACAAGGTTTGCCAGCCCCTTACGGCCAGCAATCTACATAGAATAAGATCGTGTGTTATGCCAAAGAAATATGTACGAGTCTGCCCTGAATGCTACAGCACGGAAACACAACCAGATTTATCAGCGGACTCCTATGCGAAAGGGCTTCTGAACCAACGGAAATGCAACACCTGTGGGCACACGGGACTCTTTTTCCCAGAATACTCTCTGGAAGATATAAAAAAGATAAAAGAAAAGAAACCCTAAGCTGTCTCTTTTTTTCTCCATTGAAGATAGACAATGACACTGAGAAGCAGAAGAACAGTGATGAGACCAACCAGGATAAGAACCAGTGTTGTTGGGAATGAGGCGACAGCCAAGGGGAACACCTCAGATTCTACCTCGTTGCCCGCATTATCAGTGACTATGATTTTCATCTCATAATACCCGTCTCCATCGGTTGCATCGAAATCCCATTCAAAGGGGGAGGAATCAAGCATATCACCGTACGGCGTCCAACTGCTCCAATTAGATTTATCCTCCGAATAGCGATAGTACAACAAAGCTTCCTTAATGCCACTCCCCTGATGATCATTGCCAGACCCGGAGACCGTGAAGTTCCCAGACATGCTCCATTCTTCTTCTACGGAGGGAACATCAATGGTGACAAGCGGTGCTGAGATATCTTTTCGAATCGTGATTGCTTGATTGTCATCCAAGACCTGTAACGTGTTCCCAAGGGTATCATTGATCCTGAAATAGAGATAATAGACATCACCTTCCCTCATCTGATCCCAATAGGTTTCAGGTAAGATCCAAGAATTACCAACCGCACCGGTGTTATACACACTGGAATTCACATCAGAGGCAAGCGTAGTCCAAATCGAATCTAAATTCGGTCGATACTGAATCGTATCTAAACGATAATCATCTTCGAAGACCACGGAGAACTGGGGTCTTTCCTTAAACCAGAGGGTTTCACCAGAGTAACTGGGAAGCTCAGGTTCTTTCCAATCATACAAGAACGAGATATCACCTGTTGAAGAGAAGTTTTCAGTATTATTTGCACCATCGGTAGCGATGGTACAAAGTTCGAAATACCCACCCGATTGACTCGGACGATTTGTGAAGTTAAATAACCAGGTCGTTGTAAACAACACGACCGGTGAGGTTTTCGTCGAATTCGCAAAGTAGACCCAGTCTTTCCCAGAGAAGTTCGTACTCTCCGAATATCGGTAGTACAGTTCAACGAGTTTAACGCCACTAGCATCGACGTTCAATGTCCCGGTGTCATTGGCGGTGGCATTGATACGGATAGACGTTGAGTTGTATTTCTTTTTCATGTTCTTATCACTGATAAAGGAAGTTGGTTTCTTTACATCCTGTTTGAACGTCACGGTTTTTGTTGCAGTATTCCCCGCAAGATCAGTGATGTTGAACATGAGGCTGCTTAATGAGGTAATGTTATCGAAGTTGGGCAAAGCGGAGATATTCATCGTCAGAGTCTGCCATGCGGTCGTCCCATTCGCCCCAGTACATACTGCAGAAGAAATGCTTTGTTGGCTGATATTATTCAAGGTGTATCCTAGTGTATAAATAGCGGATTTCACCCGTAACCCTGTCCCATTGTCCTTGACCTTTATGGTAAACACAGGGACGATCTCCTGCAGCCATCCTCCAGGGCTTGGGGTAAAACTACTACTGTTGAGGAATGGTTTTTGAGTATCTGAGGTAAGCGTGATATTCCACCAGGAAAGCTTCGGATTACTCTTTGATAGATTCGATGAGGAGAAATCAGCCTGGAGTCGAACTGTTCTATCAAAAAATAGACCGCCGAGCGTTAAACTATTCTTATTAAGTAAATTATCATTCAGAACATTGCCGTCTTCATCCAGAAGCTTGAACGTAATGCTGCTAACACCAGGTAACACAGAGACGTTTGTATAAAACGAATCCCACCAGAGAGCCTCCGGTAATCGGATAGGAACAGAGATAATCCGGCCACTGACTTGTTTTGTTGAAGTAGTGAACCTACCCAGACTATATAAAACACCATTCTCATCGGCAATGAACACTAATCCATTGGACACCGCTGGTGATCCGTAAACTGGGGCTGCGGTCCATATGGGGAAGGTCTCATAGTCCCAGACTGAGTTTCCAGTGGATGCGTCCAATGCGTAGATCAAACCGGAGGGAGTCCCAATGTACACACGGTTCTCCGCGTATGCTGGAGAGGATCGTAGGATGTTATCAGAGAAAAGTGGTACGGTATAGATTTCTTTTGACCACAGTGTCGTCCCATTGACCATATCAAGTGCGTAGACTGTTCCATCAGCAGAAGCAGCGTACAGTACGCCGTCATACACCGCGGGAGTGGACTCTGCGACATTGCTATAGTATGATGATGGTGTCCCAAGAGTTTTATTCCACAGGATAGTTCCATCATTCAGGTCCATGGCAACAATCTTTGTTACTGATTTTTTATTGCTGACTTGGGCACAGGTGACAATAACAGTATCTTCATAGATAACTGGTGATGCATGACCGACCGCTCCAACTGCTTTACTCCAGATGTAATCCCCGATATTTCCTTCTGCTGTACGACCGAGAGCAATCACACTGTCATTCTCTGTTGAACTACAAGTAACTATAATTTTATCAGAGGTCACCGCTGGGCTTGAGAAGCTTGGAGCAGGTAATTCATAATCTGTTACCGATTCCGATTGGATGCCAGTATCGACATCAAAATTCAATGCAAGAAGCTTGTTATTCGTATATCGTTCTGATTCAAAGATATAGCTTTTGTTGTCACCACCCCAGGTAGTAATGAAAATCCAAGAACCATCAACGACCGGTGATGCATCATAACAGACTTTTTCAGGATATTCGTAATAAGACCATATCGCAGAGAGATTATCAAGTCCAAATCCATAGATATAATTCGACGTTCCAGTTGATGCTTGTTTACCTGTTGCGACAATCACTACTTTATCTGTCACAGCAGGGGAGCTCACCACATCATTATCAAAATCAAACTCTGAATCAAACGAGGCAGAGGAACTATTTACCAAAGGCTCACCTTCCTCGTCATCACTTGGGAGTAACACCGGGTACTGATGCAACGTGTGTTTGTTCGATACAATATAGACATTCCCATTCCCGATGACAGGGTTGCGGTATTCCCCACCGACGTACTCTGCACTGAACCAATACAGGTTATCGGTTGCCGCCCCTTTACCACCCGATGCGCGTGTATTCGCAGCATCAAAACCAAACATCGGCCATTCATCTTGTATCGAAGAAATCATGATTGTTCCGTTTTCTTCGTTCACCTTGGTCTGGGAATCGATCCGATAGAAGGTGTTGAAAGAATCTTGCCAGCGGGTTTTATTCTGCCAGGTCAACGCCCAACTGAAAATCTTTGGAGAGACCGACGGAGAATCCGTTGAAAAGTTCACCTGAATCTTCAATTTATTATATTTTGTACTATAATCATAGTTTGAGAGGTTATTTAGATAGACAGGGGCTGTACGGAATCCTTTGTGGTTCCCAGGTAATACGGATTCTTCTACTTCGACAAATTTCTTTGTCGCGTTCAAATATAAGACTTGATACCGAGCCTCGGTTCCTGATGGTTGATAATCATTCCATGTCAGAAGTTCCCAATTAAAACCACCGTTCGAGATAGTCGATGGGACAATAGCGGTTGTTGTATTCGCAGTTGCGTAATGCATTGAGTATACATTTTCGGATTCTACAAGAAGGCTGACGTAATCAGTGGATAAGGTGCATATTTGGCGCCATGTACGGTGTGCGACAGCACAGATATCGATATAATTACTTCCATCGACTGCGTACTTCAGAGCACCGACAGGAATCGTGTAATTCCTTGAATAATCGTCTCCAGTGGAGGAGCTAATTGCTCCCAGAGACTGCCATGCACCGCGTTCTAAATTACTAAAATAACTGTAGTTATAGAGATAAAAATCGACACGGGCAGAAATATCAGCGGTTCCATTCCACTGGAAAGAAATGCCATCGACGGAATCCGGGTCGATGTCGATCTTAAATCTAAAATGATGAACGACGTAGCTGAAGAGGTATCCTCTGCTAGATCGTTCCGCGTATTCCTTGTCAGAATATTTAATCTTATAGATATCGTTGCTGCCGAATTGTGTTTCGCTAGGGTGATGGCTTGAGGGGGAAAACAATTTCCATAGTGGGAAAAAGAAAATTGATTGATAGGCGTACGCCTCATGGTTCTTTTGTGCAGCAAAATTATAGGAGATTCGGTTGGATGTTTGATTCAGGACGATTGCGCCACCTTTGACGACGCAGTTCGTGAGATTTACACTGCTGCTGTTCTCAAAGGTATCCTCCCATATCCCATCAGAAGGGTAGGTGTGAAAACCTGCTTCGGTATATTGAACCATCAGTCCCATTAGTAAAAAAGTACTAATCCCTAATGTAATTAGCGTATGGATCGAACGCATGATGTGCATATTTATTCTCCATATATAGATTTTTAACAGTTTATATTACTTTTGCTCGCTTATTTTTTAAGGAGTAAATAGTCTTTCCATTACCACAGACAGTATTATTATACGAAATATTTATATATTAGTTTTGGAACAGTTTTTTGATTGAGTTCATCCCATTTTGTTATCTACTTCCTCCTTAAAAGGTTTATTATTTAATGGGTTTAAAAAAGAAAGTAACTCACTGAAGAATTATTTGGATATCCATGACGTTCGTCCCAGTCAAACCAGTATGCATTGAATCACCTAGGACTTGAAAAAACGTATATGACTCATTGTTCTGTAAAAAACGAGAAGGGACTAAGTGTTTTTTCTTCGCACGAGCTAATGAACACCCATCAGCTATCGCCCCAGCTGCATCACTGTTCCCGTCGATTCCATCGGTCGCAAACGAAGCAAGAACCATGTCACTCCCAGCAATGTCTTCCACACAGCCGAGCACGAGCTCATGGTTCCTACCTCCAACACCATTCCCACGAACAGTGACTGTTGGTTCACCACCAGTGATAAACGCAGCATGTCCTTTCGTAAGACTGTTTTTGACCTTATCGACTATATATCGACCCAGGGTCTTCGCCTCGCCGGTTATAGATGTGGTTATCAATTTTGCATCGTACCCAAGTTCCTCGGCTTTTTTTACGGCAGCCTGGCAGGCTTGCTCATTATTCGCGATGATATAATTAAAAACCTTTTCAAATGCAGCATCATCTGGTTTGAGTGTCTCAGGAAGATGTCCTTTTTTGCCCTCCTCGATGACTCTGCGTACTGTTACTGAAATTTTCTCCCACATGTGATAACGATGGAGGATTTCCTCTGCATGTAGATACGTTGTCGGATCAGGTGCAGTAGGCCCTGATGCGATCGAAGTGATTGGATCTTGGATAACATCGGAAATAATCAGGGAGAAAATCACTGCTTTTGTTTGCTGTGCAAGTTGGCCTCCTTTCACCAGCGAAAGATGCTTCCGGACTGTATTGATTTCATCAATCGTTGCCCCTGAGCGTATCAGGAGATCGATGGTGTTCTGAAGATCGGGGAGAGGAACACGAGGCTGACAGAACAATGATGAGCCACCACCAGAGATAAGGACAATGACGGCATCATTCTCACCACAGTGCTGGAATAGATCAAGGATTTTTTCAGCCCCACGGATGCTTTCTTTATTGGGAAGAGGATGTCCTCCGACCAGCGCCTCAATAGAATTATGGGTGACCCTTGCGTGGGGATCATTGGTGATGATCACACCTTTTGTCACCTTTACCGCATCACAGACCGCTTGTGCCATCCCTGTACTTGCTTTTCCGAAACCTACCAGATAGAGATGATCAAAAGAAGCTAGATCAATGGTCTCCGATGGAAAAACCAGCTGGGAACCATGAATCACATCCGTGATCACACGATACGGTTGGACAGCATCGAGTGCAGCGGTGAGCATTTCAAGGATGTCTTTTCGTTTCTGCTGCAGAATCGGCGTATTCCCATTTAAAATCAGTTCATTATAATTCGTAAACAACATAGGTCCAGGATGCTCATTTCCCAAAATCAAGTTGTCGCATCAGGTTTCTCCGCATCTTCCGATCACTGGAGAACCCTTTCATCATCCGCTTCGTCATATTATAATATTTCAGTACCTCTTTGACATCTTTATTCTCCACCCCGGCACCCTTCGCTATCCGTCTGATCCGAGACGCCTGGATACACTCAGGGGTTTCCCGTTCCGCATTCGTCATCGAATCCAGAATAATCCGGAACCGCTTCAGTTTATCCTGGGTTTCATCCATATCAACGTTTTTTAACTTCCCGGACATCCCACCAGGAAGCATCTCTGCAATCTTTGATAAGGGGCCCATCCCGGAAATCATATTCATCTGCTCGTACATGTCATTGAGATTGAACTTCCCAGACATCAGTTTTCGCGCGGTTTTCTCAGCATCCTTGCCTTTTATGCTTTCTTCGGCTCGCTCCAGCAGCGACTTAATGTCACCCATTCCAAGAAGCCTTGAGATGAAACCAGAGGGATCAAATTTCTCAAAATCAGTGGAATGTTCACCAGTACCGACAAACACGATGGGGGCACCGACTTCCGCGGCTGCGCTAAGCGCCCCACCACCTTTTGCGGTCCCATCTAGCTTCGTCAGAACAATACCAGTGATACCGATCGCATCATTGAATGCTTTTGCTTGTGGGCCTGCCTGCTGACCCATTGCCGCATCCATGACGAGGAGTTTCTCATCTGGTTTAATCGCCTTAAAGATATCCTTCATCTCAGAGATCAAATCATCCTCTAATTTATGCCGACCAGAGGTATCAACGATGATCACATCAGCGGCCCGCTTGAATTTTTCAAGACCGCCCTTGATCACTCGTACCGCATTTTTCTCAGATTTATCCCCATAAAATGGAACCTCGACCTGTTCAGAAATCTGTTTCAACTGCTCATAGGCAGCCGGCCGATGGACATCCCCGGCGACCAACGCGGGTCGTAACCCTTTTCTCTTGAAATACGTGGCGAGTTTCCCGCAACTCGTGGTTTTCCCCTGCCCGTACAACCCAACCAGCATAATGACCTGCTTGCGGATCGCAAGTTCTCGGGACGCTCCGACAATATGAACAAGTTCATCATACACGATATGGATGACATGCTCCCGGTTTGTCATCCCCGCAGGTGGTTTTTCCTCCAAGGCACGCTGCTCTATTTTTTTAGACAGCTCCAAGACGAGCTTCACGTTCACATCTGATTGTAACAACGCGCGTTGGATGTCATGAACAACCTCTTTGATGAGCTGGGCATCAACATGGACTGCGTTTGCGATTTTTTTAATCGTACGCTTGAGTGAATCTCCAAGATTATCAAGAACCATAGGAATCTACGGTGCGACATAGAAGAAGACAGATTAAAAGCTATCGTCATTTGGTTTTTCCCAGACATCTTCCACAAATATATATACAATCACTGATATTGAGTAGTCGAGGTGCTGCGAATTGAATAATAAAAATAAATGCATTGGGATAAGTATTGTAAGCCTCTTTTTTATTTCTAGTTTCAGTGGATGTATGCAACAATCAGGACCTGGGAGTAATCTCATCATCATCCCTTCAGTCGATATCCTCTCATCGGAGAATCCAAAATATAAGATGGCGTCGTACTATTCCTCTGAGGAAATAACTATAGACGCCCAAACACCGCAATACGGTCTTCCCTTAGACCTCGCAACTGTTCAGAATTTTAACTGTATCGATGACCTTTTTACCTTTTCGGACGTCCAGAAAGAATTGCTGAGAAACAATGGATTTGTCGTCAAAGACTTCGGTGTTGAGAACGATATCACAGCACCATACAGCTACCTTAAAGACCATGAGGTCCCTGTGTTCGTCACCTCTGATACACTCTTACACCTCTACCATATCATGTTTGATCAGACGTTGAAAGGAGTTGAAGAACGGGAGTTCTTCGACAGCATCCTTGACCTGAGCAAAGCATTGTTCGATAAATCGATTGAGGAGTATGAGACATTCACAGATCCGCAGTTAAAGGAAGCAGCGAGACGAAACGTTGGTTTTTTTGGGGTAGCCTTATCTCTGTTGCAGACACCAACAGATGAATATAACGACTCAGAGGACATAACAACTATTTCATTTTCGATTCCTCAGTCCGTCACCGAAAATGTCACCTCGGAACTGTCGAATATCGAAGCACATGAAGGGTTCCAGGACAGCTCCATCTTTCATTACAAAGAGGATTACTCTCAATATAACCCACGTGGTCATTACACCCAATCAGAGAAACTCAAACGATACTTCAAAGCAATGATATGGTACGGACGAATCACATTTTTACTGCGTGGTAGTGACATCATCAATGAAATCGATGCACACATCGCAACCATCCAAGCATGTCTTCTCTCAACTGCGTTATTCTCTCTTACAGACCAGGAGAGACCCCTAGAGGAACTCTGGGAGAGAATCTATGTGGTTACCACGTTCTTTGTTGGGGCAGCGGACGATCTCATCCCATTTGAGTATCTCACCAGCATCAATACGGTGTTCGGAACCCGATTCAACGCAACTGAATTTACCAACGAGACAAAAATGCTCACCCTGCTTGGAACCTTAGCGCAACTCCGCAGCCCTCAAATCTATGGAGGGACAGGCAACGTTGTCATCCAACCACCATTTTCCAAGGACCAACTCAGTGAGATCCTTGAAAAAACAAAGGGGATGCGGCTGATGGGGCAGCGTTTCATCCCAGATTCCTATATGTTTCAGAATTTAGTTTCCCCGACTACAGGGCAGTACACAGGTGATGAAGCACCGTTTACGTGTTGGTCGGGGGAACGGGTCATGCCACGGGGTCTTGATATCATGACCATCCTTGGTTCGACACGAGCACGGGAACTTCTAGATACCGAAGGGGACACTGCGTACGAATTCTACGACCGTCAGATAGAAAATCTCTCAGGACAGTTTGCTTCATTAAATGTGACAGAATGGAACCGGAATTTGTACTGGGGNNTGGCTCTACACACTCAAACCGCTCCTGGGAAACTTCGATACGCGATATCCCTCGTTTATGCAGACCAATGCATGGAAAGACAAAGAACTCCAGGCTGTACTAGCCTCATGGACCGAATTACGACATGATACGATTCTCTATGCAAAACAATCATATACACCAGTATTATCCGCTATGCCCCCGCAGGAAACACCTGTTGTTGGGTACGTCGAACCGGTCCCTGAGTTTTATGAACGGCTCCTTGCGTTAACAACAATGACACGAACAGGTCTCACGGATCTTCAGGCGTTAAATGAAACTGAAATAAATCGTCTGAACAACCTTGAAACACTCCTCAGACGATTGATCAATATCTCAACGCTCGAACTGGAAGGAAAAGAACTCAACGAAAGTGATTACGAATTTATTCGTAGCTTTGGGAAACAACTCGATGGCATCGTCACCGGGGTGAACGACCAGGGAAAAGAAACCACCATCATCGCTGATGTCCACACAGATACAAACACGGAGCTAGTTCTTGAAGAAGCTGTTGGGTACGTCGATCTCATCATCGTTGCATACAAAACACCCGATGGGAAAGTTACCGTGGGAGCAGGCCCCGTGTTCAGCTACTATGAATTCAAACAACCAATGTCTGACCGTTTAACAGATGAAGCATGGAAACAACAGTTAGAAGTAGAACAACAACCAAGCAGACCTTTATGGACCCAGAGCTTTATCGCTGAATAGTACACTACAAATTTGTTTGAAACGTCGGGATTAATTTACTTAAATCCTTATCTTCCACAACGACATCAGCACATTGCTTAACACAAGTATCCTCTGGATTAAATGCAATACCCAAGCCACAGACTTCAAGCATGGGGATATCAAAGCAGGAATTCCCCACCGCAGCACACGCATTCAAGGAAAGACGGAGTTTTTTGACCAACTCTTTGACGTTTCTATCCTTATGCATCAGTTCAACATGAAGGACGCCTTCACCAGTCAATCGTCCATCAGAACCAACCTTGACTTCATTGGCAAACGCATAATCAATTCCAACATCTGCCGCGACCTTTCTTGCTAAAATATCAAGGCCTGCACTGACAATCGCAGTCTGTACTTTATTCTCCTTCAGAAAGGAGATACAATCCTGTATACCTTTGATGAAAGGGATGGAATACAATATTTTTTCAATAGTCGCTTTCTTGACTGCTTCTCCATTTGTTCTCCAAAGCGAGACATCCCGTCGGATAAACTCAAGATAATCAATATCCCCCCGAAGATACGGCATAATAGAACGTTGATTGGTCGTCCCAAAGTATTCATGGATATTCTTCCAAGAACTGACCGTGTCAAGTAACACGCCATCCATATCAAAAAAAACAAGTTTGAGGTTGTCTCTTTTTATCTCTCGCTTGGATGACGGTTCTATTTCCTTGCGATAACAGGGATAGGTGCAGGTTGATTTCATCAGAGGCACCGCATATCTCACCTCCTATAAATACATTTATTCATGTCGATTATGTATGGTTATAAAAAGGACTAAACATTTATTAAGTGTCGTGTATATTTATTGATGGGGAACTATCTATGAAGAGGTTGAATAGAGCGCTTAGAAAAAAATCGCTTGTTTTCTTAGTTGTCATCATTGGGTTTCTTCTTGGTCCCGCGATTATGGCACAATATTCGAATCAAGACAAGGGAATCAGCGATAATAAGAACGGGAATTCTGCTGAAAAACCAAGTCCAGTGATCTATGATCTTTTAATTATTGCCCCAAAAAAATATTCTGATGCATTACAACCATTGATTGTACATAAGAACCGTGTTGGGATTAAAACAAACCTGGTGACACTCAACGATGTCTATCATCAAATGTTCTGGCAGGGACGAGACCAGCAAGAGAAAATCAAGTATTTTATTAAAACAGCAAAGGAAGCATGGGGAATCACCTACGTCATGCTTGTAGGGGATTTCCAGACAATTCCTATTCGATATGTCTACAACGCTGATAATAACACAGGTTGGAATGAGCCGTGTTTCATCTCAGAGTTGTACTATGCAGACCTCTATGACAAGAACCATAACTTCTCAAGCTGGGATACTAGCAACAACGGAATCTATGGTGAATGGTACGGGGAAGCAGCAAAAGACCCAGAGATCGATCTGTACCCTGATGTCTTTGTGGGACGACTCGCGTGTATCAACGAAGCGGAGGTACGGGTCATGGTCCGTAAGATCATCAGGTATGAAACCACCGCATATGGACAAGATTGGTTCAACAGGTTCGTTGTCGTTGCGGGGGATACCTATCCAGAGTCTGAGAATCCAAACTGGACTGGTTACGAAGGGGAGATGAACACCATGGATGCGATCGAGAACATGTCCGGCTTCGAACCAATAAAGCTGTGGACCTCTGACGGGTCGTTCACCGGACAAAAAGACGTCATCCGTGCGATAAACCAAGGATGTGGTTTTCTGCTCTTTGAAGGTCATGCCAATGCGTTTTCTTGGAGTACGCATCCACCGAATGATGCACAGACCTGGATCAAAGGATTAAATACGGTCGGCATGGAACGTCTGAGAAACAGACAGATGCTTCCGGTTTGTGTCGTCGGCGGCTGCCATAACAACGAGTTCGATGTCACACCCGCTAACATCATCAAGGGGTTGAGAGAAGAAGGATTAGGATATTTTTCTAGTGGGTCTATCCCGTTTGGTTCGTTTTGGAAATATACCTGGATCCGAGAGTGTTGGGGATGGAAGTTGGCTCGCATCAATACAGGAGGATCGATTGCGACCATTGGGTGTACTGGGCTGGGGATGTCAAAAGAGGATAAAGAATCCTTCAGCGGCGCTGGTGATTACCTTGAACCGACGTTCTTCCATGAGTACGGGGTGAATGGAACCACGATCCTTGGGAAGGCGTGGGGGAATGCTATTTCTGATTATCTGAATCACTATCCGATCGATTGGAATACATCTGCGGCAAAGGATTGTGCTATCGATGCGAAAACTGTGCAACAATGGGCGTTGTTTGGGGATCCGAGTTTGAAGATTGGTGGATACTCCCCATCAGAATTGACCGGCATCCTGAGGTAAAGATTTATTAAGTCTTCCATATATTTATTAAAAGGGGATAGATATGAACACGCCTCAAATGAAGACTTTAAAGACTATTGGCATACTCGTCCTTTTCTTCGGGTCAACCATTGGACCTCTTGTTTCAGCAACAGCAACCACCACTGATGCAAATGATTTTTTTAAAGAATCACATCAAGCAACCCTCAATGTGTATGCGCTTCTCATTCTTACTCCAACGATATTCAAAAACGAATTACAACCACTTGTGAGTCATAAAAACTCGCATGGTCTGAGTACAAAACTCGTGACCCTCCCAGAGGTTTATCATCAGATGTACTGGTACGGTCGTGACAATGCTGAGAAAATAAAATATTTTATAAAAACAGCGATGGAGGAATGGGGGATTCGCTATGTCCTTCTTGTGGGGGGCAGAAGCAGCCAGTTTTTCCCAACCTGGTATTGCCCTGTTCGATACGTCAGCATGGTTGATGATTGGGATGACGGGTATCTCAGCGATCTGTACTTCGCTGATGTCTACGATGCAAACGGAAATTTTTCGAGTTGGGATAGCGATAACGATGGGGTGTACGGAGAATGGTACATAGGCGAAACAGCCCAGGATGTTGCTATCGATCTCATCCCCGATGTCGCGGTTGGTCGCCTGCCCTGTCGTAGTGAACGGGAAGTAAAAATCATGGTTCAGAAGATCATCACCTATGAGACGATGGTGTTTAACCAACCATGGTTTTCAAAAATGCTTGTCGCCGCGGGGGACACCTACCCTGAAACGAGTAATGCAAATTGGACAGGGTATGAAGGTGAATATTACGGGGATCGCGCTATTGAAAACATGAGTGGATTTACCGCGACTCGATTATACACCTCAGATCAGACGTTTTCAGATAAAAAAGATGTGATATCAGAATTTCGAAAAGGATGGGGATTCGTATACCTGGTTGGCCATGGTAGCCCGAAACAATGGGGGAACAATGCTCCGAACGGCTCTGAGTTTATTCAAGGTCCGAATAGCAACGACATGTGGCGTTTCCGAAACAAAGACAGATTACCAGTCTGTGTTGTCAGCGGTTGTCATAACAGCCAGTTCGATGTCTGCCTCAGACGTCTGTTCAATGCTTCGACGCGATGGAAGCAAGAATATGTTCCAGAATGCTGGAGTGAACGGATGATACGAGAACCATCTGGTGGAGCGATCGGATGTATTGGCTGTACCGGATTGGGGTACACAAAAGAAGATAAAACCTCTTTTCAGGGCGGCATCAATGAACTTGAATGCGCGTTTTTCCATGCGTACGGCCAGGACCATGTCACGGTTCTTGGCGACACATGGGCTGCTGCCATCACCTGGTATACACACACCTACCCGGTGAACTGGAATTCACCTGGCTTGGGTGACTCATGGATCGATGCCAAGGTGATTCAGTCCTGGGCATTGTTTGGAGACCCTAGTCTTCAAATCGGTGGTCTACCCCAGTAAAAATCTTACTATTCTCCTGGGTGTAAGGAATAGTTTTAAAAAGGGTGCTCTCCTTACCTTCTGCCATGTCCTTACCATTAGATGTCCTTGAAAAAGCAGTGAACCAAAAATTATTCCTTCTCTTAAAGGATGGAAGACATATTGAAGGCAAACTGTTAGGATATGATGAATACATGAACCTGGTGCTCGATGAAGTCGAAGAAACCAAGGATGAAACGAAGCGTCGACTCGGGAGAATTATCCTGAGAGGCAGTAACGTCGTCAGTATTGCTTTTATATAATCGAAAAGCATATATAGGGGTTATTCTTATTATCACATGGAAGGAATTGGGCTGGTAGTTGTTATTTTGTTAGAGTGCATCCCATCCCCTCCTAGTGAGGCCAGCCGTCCTTCCCTTTTATTCTACTAGTAACAAAGTTTTTGTATATCGTATTCTTTGTGCGAACTCGAGACAATGATACGACACGTGAAGGCTCATCGAGGAAACACTCTCCGATGTAAAGGATGGAAGCAAGAAGCAATTTTACGAATGTTGGAAAACAACCTTGAGAACGCAGAAAAACCAGAGGATCTCATTATCTATGGCGGCACAGGCAAAGCAGCACGGAACTGGAAATGTTACGATGCGATAGTCGATGCACTAAAAAACCTCGGACATGACGAAACCTTAATCGTCCAATCAGGAAAACCCGTGGCAATCTTTCGGACATGGACTACGGCACCACGAGTCCTTATCGCAAACTCAAATCTTGTGCCCCATTGGAGCACCTGGGAACAGTTCAGAGAACTTGAACACCTTGGATTGACCATGTACGGCCAGATGACCGCAGGGTCTTGGTGCTACATCGGAACACAAGGGATCATCCAAGGAACCTACGAGACGTTTGCTGCCTGCGCGCAAAAACATTTTAAAAGTACTCTTCGAGGAAAAATCGTCCTCACCGGTGGTCTGGGTGGTATGGGAGGTGCACAACCACTCGCGGTCACTATGAACCATGGTGTTTGTCTTGCGGTTGAATGCGACGAGAAACGCATCGATCGACGTATCAAAGCTGGGTTCTGCGATAAAAAAATAAAGGATATGGACGAAGCACTCGAACTTGTGACACAAGCAAAAAAAGAAAAAACACCACTCTCCGTTGGTCTGCTTGGGAATTGCGCAATGATTATACCACAACTTGTAAAGCAAGGATTCAGACCTGACGTCGCCACAGATCAAACCTCCGCGCACGATGAACTACAGGGATACGTCCCTGCGAAGTACTATGGAGACACGCTGAATGAGGCACTCATCTTACGAAAAAGGAATCCAACAGAGTATATCAAACAATCCATGCAGAGTATCAAACAGCATTGTAAAGCACTGCTCGATTTTCAGAAAAAAGGCGTGATAGTATTCGATTATGGAAATAACCTCAGAGGCCAAGCATTAAAAGCAGGTCTGAAGAATGCGTTTGATTACCCAGGATTTGTCCCTGCGTATATCAGACCGATGTTCTGTGTCGGTCGGGGACCATTCCGCTGGCTCGCGCTCACCGGAAACCCTGATGATATCCTAAAAACCGATCAGGCAGCCTTACAGTTATTTCCAAACGATACCGTTTTAACAAACTGGATAAAACTCGCTGAGGAACACCTCCCATGGGAAGGTCTTCCTGCACGTGTCTGCTGGCTCGGGTATGGAGAGCGAGCAGAATTTGCCCTCGTGATCAATAAAATGGTTCGAGAGAACGAAATCGGCCCGATAGCAATCACCCGTGATCACCTCGACAGCGGTAGTGTCGCCTCTCCCTATAGAGAAACAGAAGCTATGAAAGATGGAAGCGACGCGATCGCTGACTGGCCACTGTTAAACGCACTTCTCAACTGCGCAGCAGGGGCAGACAGCGTTCAGATCCATAATGGTGGTGGTGTCGGCATCGGTCTTTCTACCCATGCAGGGATGGTCGTTGTCTGCGATGGAACGAAAGAAACCGATGAACGAATCAAACGAGTCTTTACCACTGACCCAGGGATGGGTGTCGCACGACACGCGGATGCAGGGTATAAAGAAGCAATAAACCAAGTAAAAAAATCTGATATTTATATCCCTATGATAAAGAAAAAAACATAAGTTTGGAAGAAAAAGTCTGTTCGTTTACTCTAAACTACCCACGACCGCTTCGACCTCATGTAATACTTCACAGGATTTCACCAGTTCCTTCATTCTTGTATGATCTGGGTACAGCGGTCGATCTTCATCTAAGAACTTGACGTATTTTCGGATGATCTCTTTTGCCTTGATAACTCCCTTACCAAATGTGTAATCCCGGAAGTCCAACGCCTGCGCTGCAGCCATCAGCTCAATCCCAAGGATCCCGTACGCGTTGTCAAGGATCTGGAAATTCTTAATAGCGGTGTTCATCCCCATTGACACGAAATCCTCCTGATCAGCAGCAGCAGGAATCGACTGAACAGATGCAGGAGTCGAAAGAATCCGTTGTTCCACAATGAGCGTATCAGCGGTATACTGACTTAACATAAGACCAGAGAACATCCCAGCACCCTTAGTCAAAAACGCGGGCAACCCGACATTGAGCGCAGGATTATTCAAACGATTCATCCGTCGTTCAGACATCACTGAAACCATCGTGATCGCAACACCAGCCATATCCATGGGCAATGAAACCGGGGTCCCTTGGAAGTTCGCTCCGGAAAGCGCCAGGTTCTCATCGGGGAAGAAAATCGGGTTATCCCCGACACCATTCAGTTCGATTTCAACCTGAGATCGTGCATACCCAAGGGCATCATGAGCAGTACCAATCACCTGAGGGGTTGACCGCATCGAATACGCATCCTGAATCTTACATTTCATTTTTTCTTCGATCAGATCCCCACCTTTGACGAGTTTCAGAATCGCCTTTGCGCTTCGAACCGCACCAGGGAACCCACGGATTTCATGGATTTTCACATTATACGGTTTCATGTTCGCCTTCAACGCCTCGAGAGACATCGCTGCTGCAATCTCAGCCTGCTTCAACCAATTATTCGCATCAAACAAGAAAATACCGCTCATGGCTGTCAGGAGATTAGAGCCATTAATAATCGCAAGACCATCCCGAGCTTGTAACCCTGGGGCAGGAATACCTGCTTTCTTCAAAGCATCTCGTCCAGGAAGAAGTTCCCCCTGATAATATGCGTGTCCTTCACCCATCATGAGGAGTGCAATCTGCGCCATGGGAGCAAGGTCACCACAGGCTCCGACCGATCCTTTCTGACAGACAAACGGAGTGACACCTTTATTTAACATCTCTACGAGCGTCTGTGTGATCTCAGGGCGACACCCGGAATTCCCATGTGCATGCACATTCACCCGGGCGACCATCGCACCACGGACAAACTCAATGGGGGCTGGGTCCCCGATTCCCGCCGCATGATTATAGATGAGATATTTCTGGAATTCTTTCATCTGAGCATCATTCAAAACAACCTCGGAGAATTCACCGATGCCCGTATTCACCCCGTACATGATCTCATGTGCTTTGATTTTATTCTCAAGCATCATGCGACATGATTTAATCCGCGTGAGTGCATCAGGATGAAGTTTTATCTCCTCGTTATGTCGTGCGATTTTTACAAGTTTTTCAATACTTAATCCAGATCCGGTAATCACAATCGTCATGGAAACGCCTCCTTTTCTCTGAAAAGGGTCATACGGGTATAAAATAAGTAGGTATTAAGTTTCTCGCTTTTTCTTCCTTTACGCACCACGTGTTTCTTGGAAAAAAAAGGAAAAAATTATGGAGTGATTACCAATTTAAGCACATAGGGACCAAGCAGAAAACCAGTCGCGTGTTTCGTTACCTGATCTGCATTGGATGCTCCAGCGGTCACACCAATCTGAATATTGCCGATCCTGAACAGTTTTGCTTTTGACTGCAAAGAATTCTGTGGTGGAAGCACATCGATTCCATTGGTCGATGATACATCAAGAAGTCCTAATAATCCCCCTGTGACTGAAATTGTGATATTCACACTGCTTGCGTTCACCTCACCAACGTTCGTGACCTGAGAGGTGATACCAAGACCACCAGTGATACTGGAGATTTCAAGAACCGGTCGTGGTTGCAGCGCCATCTCAGCAAGGGTCGCTAAAATAAGCCGGGTGAACCGAGTTGAATAGGTCAGATTCATGTTTCCAATCGTATCGTTGGCTGAATGATAATAATCATTAAAATTATACTCATGATAGAACACGGCATCATACCCAAATTGCCAGAAATAATAATGATCACTCCCCCCAGATTGTCCTTGAGGAAACAGCTCGATATTTATATAATCAGCGTAGAGTTGGCTAATATCCTGTGTAAATTCAACGATCCATTCAGAGGCATCATTTTCAAAGATTTTCCCCTTAATGCCATCTGAAGCTGATGGTGCAAACCCTATCATGTCGGCATTAAGAACTGCGATAATAGAGTCGTTGCTGTTATATGCATCTTCTGCATAATGACGACTGCCGATCAGTCCTTGTTCTTCTCCAGAGAAACAGACAAACCGAACTGTATAATAAAACTCGTAGTTCCTCATGATCTCTGCTGCGGCAAGAACTGCTGCAACACCGGAGCCATCATCATCTGCCCCAGGCCCCGCAGCAACAGAATCGTAATGACCACAAATGATAAAGATGTTACTTGAATCTGACCCATAGAGCGTTGCCTCAACATTACTCCCGGAAACGGTACTATCGGTATAGTTATGATACCGAACCGCTAATCCCATATCTTGAAACGCTTCATAGAGGTAATGAGCTGATTGATTGCAAGCTTCAGTTCCTGTAAGACGTGGCCCAAAACTCGTCAGATTCGCTAAGTATCCTTGAATGAGTGATTCGTTTAACTGTTGTAATAATTCAACGATATCCACATTAGAAGTTCTAGGAGGAAGTGGATGAAAGGGAGCTAAGCGGTGGGCAACTTGAACATCAACGAGATCATCTAAACTATCGATATATGCCGGTTTAAGAGGTGTTGTATTGAATGAATTATTCGGCGTATCTGCAAGAGTATACCCTGGTATAAGCAAGAGACAAGAGATTATAAGAACAATAAACGCCTTCCCTACAATATTCCTTCTATAATTCAGAGTTCTCATAATAATATCCCCTATTTCTCTATATTTTTTTATAGCTATATATTTCATTGCGCTATATATATATTTTTGTACAAACGAACAACTGCCAAAAACATAATGAGGAGCGGAGAAAGAAAGGAAAAAAAAGACAGAATTACTAGGTCAACGGGCCTTGTTTCCACAGGTCATCGCGCATGGGATGCCCAGTTTTTTTCTCCCATTCTTTAATAGGAACCGAATGTTTCTCACGGATCTTATCACCATACCCAAGACCATTATAGGAACAGAACGGGATAATACCCTCCTCCGTCGTATAATGGATACAACATCGTTCGAGTCGATGAAGATTCAGGTTAAACGTATCCATGAACCACATGGTGCCCACAAACAGGCTTTTATAATGGAACCCACGCAAGGAATCATAGCTTCCACCGACCGCGGCGTCCATCAAGATCTTTTTCAAATCAAAATCCTTTGGCGCCTTTTTCTTATCAACAAATTTATCAACGTTTTTGAGGAAAGCAGCAGCAACACGCACCTTTTTCAAGGGTCCTTTGATCGCCGCCTGTTCGTTGATAAATTTCATGAACCCCTCCACATCAATAAATCTGGTTATCGGCACCGGTTTTCCATCCTCGAGGAAAATATAGGTCGCACCACCACACCCAGGGTGTGCAGTAAACTCCACCTGTTTTTCCCCTTTCAGTGACTCAATTAACTCGGAGATCGGATAGACAAAAGGAACAGGATAGAAATCGTCCCGGGTGATCTGACCATTGAACTCCTTTTCAATAACCTCCATCATGCGGACATAGTCGACGCGTTGTTTCTCCCGTTTCTCATCCTTGATTTTTGTGATTCTTCCACAAAACGAGACCGGCTGGAAATTCACCCCTCGGACGATATCGATGTGATCCAAAGCAAACTGGATTATCTTCCCAGTCTCATGAAGGTTCTTTTCCCCAATGATCACAGGGACAAGAACCGCTCGTAGATTTGCCTGCCGGAAATTTTCAATCGTCTGGAGTAACTGATCGATCCATGGGTTTGTCTCCTTGGTGACTCCATCAAAACTCATGTACACCGTGTTGACCTTCGCTTCTTTTAGTTTCTTGCAGTACTCGACGCTTTCAGCAAGTTTAATACCATTCGAATTGAGTTGAATATGAGAAAAACCAGCTTCTCGCGCCATCCGTATGATTTCAAAGAGGTCCTCACGGATTGTCGGTTCCCCTCCAGTGATTTGAATTGCCTTCGAACCCATAGGTCGTTCGTTACGAGCCTGTTGTAACATTTGTTTAATCTCATCTAGCGAAGGCTCATAGACATAGCCTGATGCACCAGCATTCATGAAACAATATCCACAACGAAGGTTGCATCGGTTTGTCACTAACAAATTTGTGAGCACACTTTGCGATCGATGTTCAGGGTAGAGCATCGGTTCATCAAACAATGATGTTTTCACATCAGGGATTGCTTCCCCACGTTTTCCGAATTTCATCCATCGTTCATATAAAGCGATATCGCCGAAGTAAATATCTTTAAAATCACCATGTTCGTCGCATGTTTTCGCAATCCAGACCTTCCCGTCGTCCTCAATGATCTTTGCATCTATTTTATGAATTTTCCCTTCNNTCAACCTTCTCCAGAATTCAAAAGGACTATATGGTCTTTTCTTTATAGATTTAACTATCTTCTAAGCAGCTTCGAGTAACTATTTGGGATGGGATGGGCAGGCCAACGTAAAAAAAGATGGTGTTCGGCCTGACCATATCGGTGTTCGAAGACAAACAGGGCGGTTCATCTATAAAAGTCTACGTTGTCATAATCACATTTTGACAAAATAACAGGACAATGGCTCTCCGAGGAGAATCGTTTGGTTTTATAAAGCCCTGAATCATACCATCAGACGAGCATTTATGGTGATCATCGCACCTTCCATTCTTTCAGCAGATTTCACAAAACTTCATGAGGAAATTAAAGCAGTCACCGATGCGGGAGCGGAATGGCTCCATATTGATGTCATGGATGGTCATTTCGTCCCAAATATCACGATAGGACCAGTCGTCGTGGAAAATATCAGAAAAAAAACATCGTTATTCCTTGATTGTCATCTGATGATTGAGCATCCTGAGAAGTTCGTCGACGCGTTTTTGAAGGCAGGTGCGGATCTTATCACGATTCACCAGGAGAGCGTCTCCGATCCTCTTGTCGTTATCAGACATATTAAGGAATCTGGAGGTAAGGCAGGTATTTCTATCAATCCAGAGACATCGTTTGAATCAATCCGATCGATCATCCCCGAGGTTGATTTAGTACTGATCATGTCAGTCCATCCTGGTTTTTCAGGGCAACGCTTTATCCCTGAGGTACTCCCAAAACTTAAAGAGGCAAGCCAGGTTATTAAGAAAACAAAAAAACGGATTTACCTTCAGATCGATGGTGGAATCAATAATCAGAACGCAGGACTTGTTAAAAAAAACGGCGCAGATGTCCTCGTCGCTGCGAGTTTTATCTTTAAAAGTAAGGATTACCATACCGCAATCAAACAGTTAAAAGAAGCATAACTGATTACTTGATGCCTACAGCGAGATCTCTGAGGACCTCTTCCTTGTTTTTTGCTTTCACCACACCACTGGCGAGAAGTACTCCATCGGCTCCAAGCTCAATTGCCTTTGCGACATCTTTACCGTTTTTCACCCCAGCACCACAGAGGATTTTCACGGTTTTATTGATGCTTTGCACTGCCTTTACCGTGTTGCTTACGATCCCAGGATCCGCGGTGGTAACAGAGATATCACCGCCGATGAGCTCGGGGGGTTCAATGGCGATCATCGATGGGGAGAAGGTCGAAACGGCTTTTGAGGTCGCTACATTATTTGTGCAAACAAGCGTCTCTAACCCAAGGTCTTTTGCTCTTATGATGCAGGTATCGATATCCGCGAGAATCAGACGATGTTCGCTATGATTGATAAGAGTGCCGACAGCACCAGCGGATTTCACTGCTTCGGGTAACGTCCATCCCGTGCTACTCCCTGGTTTTATCGGATCGATATGTTGAGCGTACACTGGAATNNGCGATTGCCATACTGACGTTGGTTTCTTTTGAGATTTTTTCCATCAGTCTTGCAAGTTCCAGTGCATTTATACCAGTTGATTCTGTGTATGTCTTTACGTTTAAAACAATCGCGGGAGTCTTCAACATATCGAATCACCTACCTACGTACCCACGGAGGTAATAGGGTAGGGAAATAAATATGCTTTCTTTATAACAACGTACGAAACCGGGTATTGTTCATCATTTTGTAACGACGATCGTCAGGACATCCTGATCCTTTAACACATGTTCAAGGCCGACCTTCTGACCGGAATGTTTCGCAGAAGGACCCCAGACCGAGGCGTACCGGAAATTCCTATGAAAATCACGGTGGATATGGCGACACGCATCAGCTATCGTTTGACCTTCTCGCAATATCATAGGTTGTACATAATCAGCTTTCTTCCCCACTGGTTTCATATAGATACGAATAAATCGAAGATGCAAAAAAATCTGTTCTTTCAGATGATCGAGATTCTCCTTATTTTTCGCGGAGACCGCGCACACGTCCCATCGTCGCTGATGTAATCGATTAATCAGATTTTTTAACACATCAGACGGGACGAGATCGGTTTTATTAATCACCACCAATGCAGAGATGTACACACGGTTTTGTGCAAACGCATCGATGAGTTGATCCTCGGTTAAATCATCCCGTAACGTGATATCAGCATTGATCACAAACTCAGAGGCAATAGATTTGATCAACAACTCATTAAGATGAGTCAATGGAAGAGTGGAATTAATAATAATCCCCCCATAGGTTTTTTTGGTGATGACGAGGTCTGGTTTCTTCTGATTTAACCGCACTCCAGCTACATGAAGTTCCTTTTCGATTAAATCAATTTGTTGAAAATTAAATCCATCAATCATCAACAGGAGGAGATCAACGCTTCGAACCGCAGAGATGACCTCTCTGCCTCTTCCTCTCCCCTTTGATGCACCAACGATAAGACCAGGTAAATCAAGGATCTGAATCTCTGCTCCCTTATACTTCATCATCCCTGGAATCGTTTCCAGTGTGGTGAAATCATATTCACCGACCTTACTGCCAGCCGCGGTAAGCTGATTTAAAAGCGTACTTTTCCCAACACTTGGAAACCCGACGATACCAACAGTGGCGTCACCGGATTTTTTTACAGAGAACCCTTTGCCTTTCGCACCTGCACTTTTTCGTTTCTCTCCGATTTCCCGAAGTCGTGCTATTTTTGCCTTCAGCTTCCCGATATGGTGTTCTGTGTTTTTATTTTTCTGAGTTTTGAATATCTCATCTTCTATTCCTTTGATCTGTGATTCTATTGAGGTATCCATGGCTGTACCTGCTCTATATGCACGGGAAGCTTATAAAAAACACGAATATAAAAACATAAGCTAGTTCCGGGGGTGTAGAAATCCTCGA
>JAFNFT010000006.1 GCA_017885605.1 Methanobacteriota archaeon
GGGGGCGGGCGCGGGGGGGGGGGAGGGGCGGCGGGGCGATCTCAGGAGGATTTCAATATGAGAATGAATTATGAATCAAGCCCTAGAGTTTCTTAATAATAAAGCAATCAATAAGCTATGATTGAAATCCTCTTCATTAATCATTAACCTATGATGAGAAATTATTATTTATATGGAGAAAAACAACGACAGTTATTCAATTTCTTTTGAATTTTTTGAGGCAGAAAACAACGATAGCATGAGCTCCCGAAGCCATATGCCTAAAAGTATTAGAATTAATATACACACTTTTACACAATAGTATATAAATCAAAAAGAATTATTTATAAACACGTGGGCGTAATTCATAGAGAACTTGCACAGAAGTTAAGAATATAGTGTTTAATAATTAGTTTGTTTTATAAACTAAAAACTAATACAACTTATGAGTTGGTGATGAAATGATTGATAATAATTCATTAAATGATGAAAAACGAAAAAAAGATTCACGTTTATTTTCTGCACCGTTATGGTATTATCGGCTTAGCGCAAAAGGAGATGAGTCCGATTTTCGAGTAATTTCTTATATTATTTTATCATTAATTCCGACACTTAGTCTATTATGTTTAATATATTATATTATATACTATTTTACTCCATATATATTAGGTTCATTAATTACTGGTATTCTACTTTTTGTATTTTGGATTTTTTTCATGCGTCTATTTTGGATAAAGTTTGGCAAAAAATTAGGATTAACTTCATTTGAAAAATTTGCACATAACAGTAAAGCAATAAGTTTGATTTTAGACCGGTTATCTATAGATAGTAACATATCTGGTGTTGAAACAAATGATTCAATAACATATTTAGCTAAAAACTCGAAAAAAATAGCCGAAGTTGATAAATCTTTAGATAATAAAACCAAAGAAAAACTTTGTGAATTTTCAAAAAAATTGGATAATATTTTTGTAATGCTGAAAGAACCTGAAAACCATCGTAACAGGATAACAAAATTATCTACAGAATTAAGTGCATTAGCAGACAATGCATATTTTAATCATAAAATCGAACTAAAAGATTTAGATTCTGCCATTTCTTCATTGAGTATTAAAAGACCAGGAAAATTAAGCATTTTATTTAATTTTATATCTAGTATCTGGAGTTTTTTTAAAAAATCATATTATCTAAAAGGAACTTTATTTATCTTATTCGATTTCGGTATATTTTTTGGAATATTTTTAGGAAGCCAAAAATATTTAGAAATTGAAAGAAATACTGCTTTTTATGGAGCTATAGTCTTTTCTGTCGGCATACTAGCGATTATTTATAAATCTTTGAAAAAATAAGGTCATGGTAGAGGTGTGAAGATGGTATTTAGTTCACTTATCGATGCATCGGTTATTGTCGCTGTTTTTAGCGCAATGATTCTTTATTTTGGAAAAATTATAAGTGATATCGATGTTGAATATCACGATAAGCTTGATTTTTCTGTAATTGGCGCAATTTATACTTCTGTTTGGGTAATTGTGCCATTAGGCGCTGTCTATTCCGTTTATCAAAAGTATTTTACTTCAATACAACAATCACTTTTTTGGGGCTACATCCCGAAATGAGTATCAGAAGTTGTCCGATGGACTTTATATTGTTGTGAACAATCTCACAACAACCAACTAAAATCGAGGTTCAGTGGACATTTTTGTGGTCTCAAAATGATTTCTGAGCGCATTTTTTAAAAACTCATTATGGTATACACTCATTGCAAAGGGAATCGGATAGGTTCGTTGTGGTTTTACTTAGCACAGATCCACAACGGAACCTTCCGTTCCTTCGCATAACGAACCATAAGCACCTGTTTTATATTATAGGAGAAAACCTTCAGTGCTAACTCTTTCTTCTGCATCCACCGTCTCCTGCTGAGCAGGAAACTACCCCACCGTTTCTTGATCGAGGAGAACACACTCTCTATGATCGACCGGAGATGATAGACAGCAAGCCAAGCATCTGTGTCCAGTTTATGTGCTCTGAACGAGACGATCCATGCTGGCTTGCCTTTGGCGTTACTTCGAGCGTTTTTCTTGAAGCAGAGGTAGGGTGTCCCGTTTTTATCGGCAACAAGTTGACAGTTGTTCCTGGAGGAGAACGCTTTGTCTCCTAGGACGTTTCCGAGTTCCGGGAGATTTTTGATCAGATGTTCAAACTCCTTGGAATCATGGCGATTCCATGGTGTGATGGTGAACCAATGGATCGCACCAGTGTCGATGTCGACACTGACGTGGAGTTTGAGGCAGTCTTTGCGTTTTCCCTGTCGTTCGATCCTGATGTCGTACCAGATGCTGCTGTTCTGTGTGCTGAATCCGGTGGTGTCCACTGCGATGTTCATCTTTTTTCGTCGGAGAAATCTGGTGACTCTGTTCATCACTTTTCGGATGTAGGTGATGGAGAGTTGTTTCATTCCTCGTTGGATCACACTATGCCCAGGCATATCTGGACAGCATTTTTTGATAGTCTCGCTATCTTTGAGGTGCGCCTCGATGCCATCGTAGGTTTGGTTGAATTCTACTTTGAGGAGACACCCTATGGCGACGATCTGTGGATCGTGTCCTTTCCGTCCCTTTTTGTTGGGTTTCCAGGGTGGTGGTATGCAATGAACCGCTTTAATCGCCGCCTTTGTGAAGTCGGCGGTGAAGTTGCGGTTCACATGGTTTGCAACTGTTGGGTTTATCCTTTTCTNNTTATCTATTTCGGGATGAAGCCACCTTAATCTATTAAAATGGAGTTTCATCAAGGTGAAGTGAAAAAAAATGTGTTTCTTTTATTCACCAGTTTTTATTGTAAGGATTTATAGTAGGATAGTCTTTTTCGACCGTTTTCGGTGATCGCATAGATATATCGACTCTGGTCACCAGGTTCTTTTTGTTCTTTGATGGGTATCCGTGTGATTTCACCATTCATGTGCATTCTTCTAAGAGTGTTATTGAGGTATTGCTGGCTGATCTTTTCAATCTTATAACTGCTACGGACCAAATGCCATATCTGCCATGACTGACGCTCGGAATAGTTTAGTAAATATTCGAGAAGAAATATTCTGAATGGTCTATTGACCGTTACCAAATCCGTATCTCCTGAAATTATTATCTTGTCTGTAATCGAGTATCACATTAATTAATTTTTATCCTGGTGGTTGGTTTTTAAAAACTAGGTCTCAAGTCGGCAAGTAACTTAAAAGGATTGACATAACGAGATTGAAGACTCACAACCATTTGAGATGGGATCTATCGTTTTCCCTCATAAGCACCCTCGTCTCACTTTTCCTGTAGCATGGAACACTATGTTTGTGCTTGTAAATCATCTCTTTTTTTATCAGTTCGCCATCTGACGAAACCACGTCACATCCTCGATTTCAGCATCCACCCCACTGGTTCCTGTATCATTTTTTTTCGCGTGGCCTTTTAACCAGTTGATCGTTCCCCGGGTTCTTCTCATATTTCTCTTCAGATCTTCAACTCTTTTTCCGCTATCTGATTACGATCTTCGATCCTTGGAGGCCGGGCTCTAAAAAAAAAATAGCCTCTTTCCAAATCCCGGTTAAAATGTATTGATCATGGGGGTCTTTACTTAATGATTCGAAGATATTCGTTTGTTTTTATAGCGAAAATCCTGAAGACGACTACGATATTCGCTGGGCCATAGAACTACCGAAAA
>JAFNFT010000007.1:0-485 GCA_017885605.1 Methanobacteriota archaeon
CGGGTTCAAATCCCGGTTCGGGCCTGCCATTCTTTATCATGGCAATGATTGACCGAAATAATTTTTATTAATTGAACGTCAAATCCCTACTGGGGAACTTATCTATAATTATATCTTCTCATTTTTATCTTTAATTCGCACAAAAAACCATCGTATCCTTAAAACCGTGTCAATGCTTCCATTCCCAGGATATGTTTTCAAAGAAGAAATCCCTAAATTATTTCTGTTTGATGTCTAATCCTGTTAAACCAAGCTTCTCAGTAAGATAATTTTTAAACGTATGATACAATTCCTCCTTAATTCTGCCCTTTATCTGAAGATCAACCGCATGATCCTTCTTCTTGTGTATCTTCATAATTTTTACGATAACGATACTATGCATCCCTTCCTTTAAAATCGCTGTCACCTCTATTGATTTTCGTATTTGCATATCCTGGGTAATCAAACTGAAATCATCGATAGTTTTCCTCAGATCAGAATGGTCA
>JAFNFT010000007.1:523-3125 GCA_017885605.1 Methanobacteriota archaeon
GATGGAGGTATCTTTTTTTGTTCGACGTTCAAATCAAAACGAACATGAAGATTTCGAAGAATCTTTTCACCGGACGATACATGTTTCTTCCCTTTTGTTTTCTTCGAGGGATGTGTGGCATCGATCCAATCCATGACCTCGGAGGGGCTTTGTACCCACGGCGGTTGTTTAAAATCAGGAAACTGCTCAGTCATGGTTCCTTCCTAATTGTCATGTCGTAATACCTATTTCTTTATTAAATCTCTCAAGAAATACTAATGATGTTGCCTCATATTCATCAGACGCATAGATATGAAATTTTTTATAAAATATGAGTCTTTAAACCGTGTCAATGCTTGTCTATGAATCTTAGAATTGAAGAGAAGTAAATATTATAACCACATTTTGCTATCCATCTTTATGAATATGAATGTAGGAGGACGGTGATATGAGTAAAGACAAGGGCGGAAAAGATATATCCCCTGGAAAAAAATCTAAGCCTTTAACAAAGAAGGAACGAAAGGAACATAGGAAAAAAACAAAAGAAAAACATGTTTATTAAAAATGAATGCAGGTATTGTCCCAATCGACCGTAATTCAACAATCCATGTTTTCAACACATCTTAATTTAACAGAACATTCAATGAACGGTGCAGGACATTTAAAATACAAAAACCGTGTTAATATTCTGTTTTTAGGATATGTTTTTAAAGAAAACCTCAGATTTATTACAATGTTGGGATTATATCAATATAAGAAAACCTTGTTGTTTTCACATGTTTATGGGAATTATGTAACAAATAATCATTGGCAGCATGGATGTTGAGGTAATCTTTTGTTACCAATGTTGCGAATATTGTAAATGTTATGGATTTATATACTTCTTTTTCTATTTATGTTACATACGTTATAAATTTAGGGAGGCGACTAAGGCATAAAAAGAGAAAACGTAGGAGTTTTTGTAAGTATGTTTTGAACAATATATCATTGAGAGGAAGAATAAATGGAAAGGAAGGGAGGTTGGCAGGATTTCATTTTTTTCATATTATCCCTAAATTATTACAGATCTGCCGCTACCCCTCTCAAAACAATCAGAGGTAAAGAAATGATAAAATAAATGGAGAAGGAAAAACATGAAAAACAAAATCGTAGGAATCTATATTTGCATGCTGTTGATTACGACTGGTGTTTTACCTATCGTAAGTTCAGAAACAAAAACTGTTTGTTCCAGTATTGAGACAAAAAGCTCTTCCGAAAATCTGATGAATGGTGGCTGGTATGAAGTAAAAAGTAATATTACTGTTCTTCATGTGAATGGTTCGTATTACCAAATGGGATATCAGCATGGTTTTTTAATGAAAGAGAGAATACTACAATTTTATCGAGCGTTTTTATCTTGGTTTGAGAGCTATAATTTTTCTTATGAACGTCTCCTTACTATATGGAATTCGACATCTTATAGAATACCAGAGTGTTATATTGATGAAATGCATGGGATTGCTGATGGTGCAAATATTTCTTTTGAGGATGTTGCTGTAGCAAATATTGAGTCTTTGGTTTTAAATTATGTAACTACAGGAGTAGCAGGAGGAAATACATCAACTCCTGATAGTTGCACCAGTGTTGTTGCTTGGGGTCCTGCGACACGTGACGGAAGATTGTACCATTTTAGAAGTTGCGATTTTGATTCAACTGTTAAAGATCCTGAAACCGGCATTAGTGCTATAGATACTGGTGTTCTAATTGTGAGAACACCAGCTGATGCCTATGCTTCAGTGTCACCTGAGTGGCCAGGCTGGGTTTGTACGGGTAACGGAATAAATGAACATGAAATATCGATAGGGGAAACGACTTGTGTGACAACAGAGTTTACTTTTGATGGAATTGGTTATTATTTTAGGATTAGAATGGCACTAGACACAGCGGATACAGCAGAAGATGCAATCAACATCTTGAGTTCGAATAGAACAGAGGGGTGTACTATTATCGTCTCTGATGGGAACATTCCAACAGCGTATGTTCTTGAGCAGACAGCAAATCAATCATATGTTGGTTCATGGGATAACGAGATAGAATCGAAGTGGCCATTCTGGGAGATAGATCATGTTATCAGACGAGTTAATTTTTATGTCAACCCGAATTGTGCTAAAACTCAGCAGGGTATGATATTAAATCCGCGTTTTTCAACATTACTTTATATTTTAACAATTATATTAGGTAATACAGGTATTGGTCAGTCGTTTGATTGGTTACGATATAAAGCTACAAGTAAAGGAATGATGAACGAAAAGGGTAATCTTGACCTTAATACAACCATGCAACAAATGAGAGACGTATATAATTTTAAAAACAATTTTTTATGGGGAGTTATTGGTAAAAAATGGGATTATCAGTATCCTGTTGGAGTTGGATGGCAGTGGGTTGCTTGTCCTGAAACTGGTGATTTCCTGTTATCTATGTCACATAATAACACTTCAGCATATCAGATGCCAACGACTTTGTTTAATATCAATGATTTAATAAATGCTACACCTCCTTAAAATTCATTATCATCTTTCTTTTTTTCCTTTTTGATTTCGCACAAAAAACCATGGAGTCTTTAAACCGTGTTAATACTTCTGTT
>JAFNFT010000008.1:0-14307 GCA_017885605.1 Methanobacteriota archaeon
ACCGCCCTCATCGGAGCATAACTCTATTATGACAAAGAGACAGACTCCGGTTCAGCCTATGTATTCACCCGCTCTGGCACCAACTGGACCCAACAAGTGAAACTCACCGCCTCAGATGGTGAGGGAGGGGACCATTTTGGTTTTTCTGTTTCTCTTGATGCTGACACTATTGCCATTGGAGCAGTCGGTGATAATTCATATAATGGGTCTGTGTATGTGTTTACCCGTTCCCGCGCCACCTGGAGCCAACAAGCGAAGCTGCTCGGCTCTGACAGCGTATTAGGAGACTATTTTGGTTGGTCGGTTTCTCTTGATGGTGACACCGCTCTCGTCGGAGCAGCTTGTGATGATGACTATGGGACAAGCTCCGGTTCAGCGTACGTATTCACTCGTTCTGGAACCATCTGGACCCAACAAGCGAAACTCCCTGTTTCAGACGGTGTGCCATATGGTTGGTTTGGTTATTGTGCTTCTCTTGATGGTGACACTGCGCTCNNGCTTCTTGCCTCAGACGGCGGAGGAGGGGACTATTTTGGTTCGTCTGTTTCTCTCGATGGTGACACCGCCCTCATCGGAGCATATGGTGATGATGCAGAGCGTGGGTCTGCGTATGTGTTCATAAGAGAAGGTGTAAATCTACCACCAGATACCCCTATTATTACTGGTCCAGCAACCGGGAAAATAAAGGTCACTACCAATTACAATTTCACAACATCAGAACCTGACGCTGATGATGTCTCATACTATATTGAGTGGGGGGACGGCACCAACAGCGGATGGATTGGACCCTATACTTCAGAAGATGTCATCACTCAATCACATAACTGGACAAAAAAAGGAGAATACATGATAAAAGCCAAAGCAAAAGACATCAACGGCGCTGAAAGCAACTGGGGTACTTTTTTGGTGACAATGCCCTATGAACCACCACAGTTCCCGTTCATCCATTGGCTATTGGAACGATTCCCGAATGCATTCCCAATACTCCGATATCTGCTTGGATGTTATGAGTGAGGATAGAATATATTTATAGGAGACCTTCATTATAAAACAGTAAGGGTAGGAAACCGATGAAGAAACACATCATCTCATTACTGGTTCTATTTGTCATTTTCATTCTACTTAGCTGTCTAATACCAGTTCAGGCAACCAATCTAATGGATACCACTTCAAATGAACTCGAACAGTACATGTCGTCCCAGGAGTTGTTTTGCCTTCGGAAAGCATATCCCTATGGATACAGGGCATTGGTTGCTCAGGTAGCTGCTTCATTTGAGAATACTATATTTGATTCGGTAGAACAGCAATCGTATCCTACTTCTTCAGTTTCATCCTCAGTGTTGATGAGTGATCCAATGAACTCGTCCTGGCCGATGAAATCCTATAATGCGCAGCGTCTTGGTCGAACCATCTACAGTACCACTAATAACTCAGGTATTGAGAAATGGCGGTTTCAATCCTATATCGCGGGAGTTGATTCTGGTGCAGTGGTCACCGATGATAATACTATTATTTTCGGAAGTAAAGACTATCATATATATGCATTGAATCCTAACGGTACATTAAAATGGAAATACAAAACTGGTGGTCAGATTTTTTCAGATCCGGCGGTTGCTGCTGATGGCACTATCTATATCACCTCCTGTGACCATAGATTATATTCCTTGAATCCCAGTGGAACCCTGAAATGGAAGTTCAACACTGGTGAAATTGTCTCAGCCTCACCAGTCATCGCACCCAACGGGACCATCTATGTCGGGCATTCCCAAGGGCGTGTTTTTGCGTTAAATCCTAATGGAACAGAACAGTGGCATTACGACCTTCCCAATGATATCTATGGTTCTGCTGCACTTGGGCTTGATGGAACCATTTACATCGGATGCTGGGATAATCGCCTCTACGCTCTCAATCCCAATGGAACGCTGCAATGGTGGTTCCCCACCGGGAACCACGTCAAAGGAGTACCCTCCGTCGCACCCGATGGCACCATCTACTTCGGCTCCTGGGACGGCTACCTCTACGCCCTTTATCCGAATGGGACAATGCGCTGGCGCTGCAATGTCGGTTCTGGGTCGGAAACCACCCCTGCAATAGCAGAGGATGGAACTATCTATGTTGGTGGTGATGAGTTGTATGCGGTGTATCCGAATGGTACCATGCGTTGGGTTTTTAATCTTGGAGCGGACCGACATATCTTTACCTCGTGTCCAGCCATCGCATTAGAGGGCACGATTTATGTAGGAGTGGACATCGGTGACGTGGATGGTGGGGAGATTCTTGCAGTGAATCCGAATGGGACAGAACGCTGGCGGAAAGTGATTTCTGATGAGTGGGTGGATTCCTCCCCAGCGATCGCTGCGGACGGGACCGTCTATATCGGTTCAACCGGACTTTATTATGGTAATGGTCTTCATGCGTTTGGTGCAATCGAATCCAATGAGCCACCAAATCCTCCAGTCATCGATGGAGCTACCAAGGGTGATTCTGGTACTGAATACGTGTATAAGATTTCAAGTATTGACCCGGATAATAATCCGGTTCAATTTTATGTTGACTGGGGTGATGGGACTACAAACGATTGGTCATATGAGCAAGCATCAGGTCAGCGTATTTGGTTATATCACACGTGGAAAAACGACGGAATATATATGATTAAGGCCAAATCACGAGATGTACTTGGTGCCGAGAGCAACTGGACGACGATGGAAATCACCATGCCATTTTCATATGAACCGCCACATTTCCATTTCATTGAATGGTTGTTAGAACGGTTCCCAAATGCATTCCCAATACTCCGATATCTGCTTGGATGTTATGAGTGAGGATAGAATATATTTATAGGAGACCTTCATTATAAAACAGTAAGGGTAGGAAACCGATGAAGAAACACCTCATCTTAATACTGGTTCTATTCCTGATGGTATCGACTTCTTTGGTGGGTGTTTCAAATCAAAATTTCACTACCAATGTCAACGATGAATTAAATGTCAATCTTATCTATCCATATCCACACGTATCCCTTGATAATATTACTATAATTATGGATGCACAGTCAAATAACGAAATGAATACATCTCCTTTCGTTGCTGGTTTGTCTTCGCATCAATGGCCGCAACAGGGTTTAAATTGTCAGCATGTTGGGAGAAGTCCATACAGCACAGCGGAGAACCCGGGTATAGAAAAATGGCGATTCCCCGTAGGAGATGTTTGCTGGGGATCTCCAGTGATTGACGTAAATGGAATAGTATATTTCGGTTCGAATCATATATATGCGGTATATCCAAATGGGACTTTAAAATGGACATTTGTTGAAGACCATGGGTTTGAAGATTATGGGAATCATCCCGGTATCGCAACAGATGGGACGATCTATGCAGCCACTCGATATGGGAGCACCCTTTATGCCATCAATCCTGATGGGACCAAAAAGTGGTCAGTCGACACCCCAGAAATTGATACGTCCATTACTGTCGCAGACGATGGAATGTTATACTATGGACATTGGAATGGTTTAGACGCTCGATATCCAAACGGCACCCTTAAATGGACGTTCCCTACGAGCACAGATGTACAATCTACGCCCGCAGTCGATAGTAATAACATCATTTACTTTGGTTGTCATGATTTTAAAATATACGCTCTGTATCCTAATGGAACTGAAAAATGGACCTATACAACAGAAGCATGGGTTCACGGTTCACCAGCCATCGCATCTGATGGCACCATCTACTGCGGCTCAGATGATTACTATCTTTATGCGTTTTATCCAAACGGTACACTCAAATGGAAAACAAACACGATCTCTGCAATGCGCTCCAGCCCTTCGTTAGATAAAGAGGGGAATCTGTACTTCGGTATGTGGCATAGCCTCATCATGTCTGTTGCACCAAATGGCACTATCCGCTGGACATTTCCACTCCCGGATAGAGATCGAGTCTGGGGTTCGACCGCTGCGATCTCAGACGATGGCACCGTTTACATCGGTAGCTGCATTGACATGGACATGAACGGTGGCGGAGAAATCATCGCACTAAATCTCGATGGGACATTGAAATGGCGTAAAACCCTCTCTGACTGTGATCTACATTCTTCACCGGTCATCGGCGCGGATGGTTCGGTGTATATCTGCGATTCAAATGACGGGTTGTACGAAGCGTGGGGGTATCTTCATGCTTTTGGAACCGCTGAAAATAACCAACCACCTGAAACACCTATTATAGAAGGACCTGCTCAAGCAAAGGTTAGAACAGATGTGATATATACATTCCAAGCGGACGATTTTGATAAAACACCGATCTCGTTCTACATTGATTGGGGTGATGGTACTAGTCAGGAGACCATTGATTACGAACCAGGATTATCCATTCCACATTACCATAAATGGACCAAAAAAGGTACCTATACAATACGAGCCAAGGCCATCGATACGTTCGGCTTGGAATCCGACTGGGCAACACTTTCCGTAACAATGCCTTTATCATATGAATTGCCCCATTTTCAGTTCTACAAATGGCTGTTGGAACGATTCCCGAATGCATTCCCATTCCTCCGACAGATCATGGGGTACTAAAAAATTTTCCTCCAATTTTTTTTCCTTTTTTTTATTGAAGGGCTTTCTCGAAGACATAATTAAATATTGAACTTTTAGAAGGCGAGCCCGGTTCGGGCCCTCTGCTACTTTTTAGCATGGTAATAATTGTCTAAAAGAATGTTAAATATTAAAACAGTATCAACGCTTTCCCGAAAGGGAGGGATATTCTTTTTATAGGAGAACAGTGATGTAAAATATGGTAATAGGGGGAAAGTATGGATAAGAAACCTCTGATTGAAGTCAGTATCCTGGCTGTGGTTCTTCTTGTTCTGGGTTCGTTGACGAACGTGGTAGGGTATCAGACTGTTCATTCATCAAATCAATTAATGGTGCATGACGAGGTGGACCAGAGAGAGGTGTTGTTCCAGACCATCGTTGATATAGCCAACAACAAAGAAATTCAACGAATCATTTCCAACTCACAGACCCCTACTGGTTTGTTCAAACCAGACGTAAAATTTCAGGCTTTCACTCATCAGACCATTACAAAGAATCAACTCAAAAGAATGTATTTTATTGGTTCCTTGCTCTCAAAGGTCATTAGTACATCAAGGGTTCAATCAATGATTCGGACCCATCAATTGAGCAACCCTGGTTTGATACAAAGAATAAATGCAGTCATTGAAAAGAATGCGACCCTACAAGGAGAAATAACACAATTGAAAAACCTTGATTGTGGTTGCGGGCAAGCTGCAACATGGGGTTTTCCCATCATTTGCACTACCTTGTTAGTCCTGATGGGTGTCGTGGTGTTTTTTTTTCTGCTATTAGTGCTTCTTCTGTCACCTCCGCCGTCTGCTATTGACGAGTTGTTAGACCTTCTGGTCCTTTTATTAGGGCCTCTTCCAACATTATACCAACGTTTTAATTGTCCCGTACCAGGAGAGAATGATTTCCCAGTTGTTTCAGATATTTCACCTGCGGACAGTGAACAAAACGTGTTACTTAATCTCACAGAGCTTTCATTTCGTCTCACTGACCATGAAGGTGATCTTATGAGCTACAAGGTGACAACAACTCCTAATATTGGGAAGGGTAGCGCAAAACTGGTATCAAATGGTACATATACCATCCCTATTCAAGGTATTCAACCTAGTACGCAGTGTACATGGAAAATACTGTTATATGAAGGAAATTATATTGGAATACCACGTCAGAAAACATTCACTTTTACCACAGCACCGATAGCTCCAGTTATATCAAATCCGATTCCAAAACACAACGCCGCCTATGTTCCAATTGTTACGTCCCAAATGAGTTTTGATTTATTGGATTATCAAGGTGATTTGATGGATTGGACAGTTGAAACACAACCAGATATTGGATCAGGTAGTGCTAATGGTGTTAGTAATGGACGTTACACTATTGCGATAAATAATCTTGAGTATGATACAACATATACGTGGTTTGTGAATGCAACAGATGGAAACAATTGGATAAATAAAAAATATTTTTTTACGACAACAAGTGAAGGACTTTTCGTTTTAGAACCAGTTGCAGATACCTATGTCAGTGATTTACAACCGAACCAGAATTTTGGTGGGGGTTGGTGGGGGCGAAGAATGGAACTTTCATATGATAATGCTTCTTATTCATATTTCTATGATTCACGTGCCATGGTCTTATTTAATTTATCAAGTATTCCTGCAAACCCAACGGTTATTTCAGCTAAATTAAATATTTATTATTATGATTATGATACGATTAACCCTTCTGGCCGTGAAATCACTTGCCATCGGATATTAGAAGAGTGGAATGAATCAAACGTTACATATAATTCAATGCCTGATTCTGACCCTGTTGAATGCGCAAGCACAAATGTCCCAACATACTTCACTTGGGTTGAATGGAATGTCACCTCTGAAGTTGATGATTTTATCAATGGTGGATTTGAGAATCATGGATGGATGATTCGAGATTATAAGAACCCTGTACAGTATAATTGTAATCATTGGTATTACTCATTGGATTCAAATAATGATTATCCTCCCAGACTTTTCGTATGGATTAACACTCTTTAATAACTTGTCTGAGATGCTATCTGAAATTACAGAAAAAGATAACCTGAGGAAATCATAATGATAAGGAGATGGTTGGCGATTGGAATCATTCTCTTGTTCGTTGGTGTGACCATAGCACCAACTATCAACTTCAACACCGTGAAAGCATCGCAACAGAACCTCATCCAAGAGAGAATCAATCAGAGAGAGTTATTATTCCAGACCATTGTTGATATTGCCAATAACAAGGAGATTCAGCGAATCATCTTGAAATCCCAGATGAGTAGAGGGATATTCCCAACATCAGAATTTCCCGTTGTGACAAAGAATCAACTTAGACAGATGTATCTTATAGGATTGGTTTTATCAAAGGTTATCAGTAAATCAAGGATTCAGTCATCGATTGGGAAGTATCAATTCAATAATCAGAAGATACAACAGGAATTAAATGATGTTATTGAAAAAGATATTACACTTAATGGAGAAATAACCCAATTATCAACTCTGAAATGTGATTGCGAAGAAAATAATAATTTGGGTGATTTTCCCTCGACCATTTGTGGTATACTTGGAATAATTGCTGCGGTTAGTCTTATTATTGCTATATTAATCATATATATCACTTCGTATCTTTTCGATGATTCATTTTTGCCCATACCTTTGTCTGCACTTTTATTTATATCCATCTGTGCCATTAGTTTTAATTTCGGAGGAATTCTCAAATGTAGTTGGGTCTATACCGGTCCCTTTTTGTGAGCTTTATCTATTATCAATATCAAAAGTGAAAATATGAATAAAAAAAATCATACAGAGAAATGTTTGGCGATTGGAATCATTCTCTTGTTTGTTGGTGTGACCATAGCACCAATTATCAACTTTAACACTGTGAAGGCATCCATGGATGATGACCTGGTGGAAGTCACCACTCAAGCTTGTGGAATCAAAGGATATGGGGATACCGCTGTGAAGCTCACCAGGGAACAATACCAAGACCTGGAACAGTATCTTGATGATTTTGACACAAGGGTAAAACAGACAACGACAAAAGAAGAGGTCATCGTTCTCTATAAGGAAGCGATTATAGAATTGAATGATTACGGATTATTGCCTAAGGGAATGAGTATCTCCTTGGCTGAAAGATTAGTAATTGGAAACAATCTTTATGATAAATTATCAGGATTTTTTAAACGCTTACCTATGTCAGATTATAATATTGAAAATATGAAATGTTTCGTTTATGCAGAAGCTAATGGTTTGGTTATTCCTCTATGTGTAGGTATCCTGTTGTTAATGTCTAGTGTTATTGTAAATAAATTATTGGACCAAGGAAGATACAGTCTTCTTTTGTTTCTTTTTGTGTCTTTTTATTTACCAATTTTGTATCCAATATTTGTGGTGGGGGCATTATTTAGCACACTAAATCCGATTAATATATTATCTGATGTATGGCTTTCACAAGGAGAAAACTATAAACTTACAGCTGTACGCTACAATCCATATAAAATTACTGAAGGAGACCTGAATAACCACGAGTATGATTTATTTGGTTATACTGGATTAAAATTAATCACACCAGATATCATATATTTTTTTGGAAGAACTTTATTCGTCGTTCAGGATTAGTACATAATTAACAGATACGATTATCAAATAAATTTATCATAGATTTATGTATAAGAGACCATCTGAAATTGTCTGAAATGATGTCTGAGACAGAATCTATATCTTTTTGTATGTAGGAAGAGTTTTTTATAAAGAACAAAATCGTGTCAATGCTACAATTTATAGCTAACATATTTAACAATTCTACAGATATAATCTTTTAAGAGTAATTAACTAGGGTTTAGTGGAAAGGGCTTTATATGAAGGAATTATTAAATATTGAACCTTTGGAAGACGAGCCCGGTTCGGGCTTTTAACGTAAAGGTCAAAAAATTGTTCTCAATAATATCAGGATACTATAATCCCTGGTTCGATGTCCATCTCATATAATAAATACTTTTATTTACTTGATAATGATTACGATATATCTAAGTATAATTTTGACTGTTTTTCTTCCATAACTGAAAAATAAACAATAACTCAGGTTTTGGTTTAATATAAGATGTAAATCTGGTCCCAAATTTCTCATCTCTTTTTTTCTTATTTGATTTCGCACAAAAAACCATTGATTCTTAAAACCGTGCCACTGCTTTCCCACCACTCTATTAAGTGATTTTTATTGATTCCAAACCTTTATAAGAAACCTGTACCTATTAATATCCATACAAACAGAATAAGGGGGATCTTCAAATGAGAAAAGAGATATGGACAAGAGGATTGGCGTTAAGCCTCATACTGTTATTTATTGGAGCAAGTATCATCCCGATCATCTATGGATCGACCACAAAAAAAACACAGAACATAGCACCACTGGAGACAGTTGGACAGACCACATGGACATCTTTTTCATTCCTCACAGAAAACGGTAATGCGATGCAAGCTTCATCAATTCATCCTGATGAACTCACATCAACACCATTCCAACCAGAAAGTACACCTGAGACCATCCCAGACAGCTCCTCACTCTTGGTGGACACTACTTCAATTTCACAACCAATGAACAATGATGTCATCCGAGGAGGAGACCTCGTTGAGATACAAGGATCTGCGAACGGATCAACCTTCCAGAATTACATCATTGAGTGGGGTATCGGTGAATATCCAAATACCTGGTTCACCACCGACATTGATTTAGAAAACGATGGGCTGCTCCCTGTCATCAACGGCACCCTGGGAACTTGGGACACCAGCTTTGTTGAAGGAGAAGAGTTCCTCACCCTACGTTTAACGGTGAACTTCAGTTCCTACACCAGTCAAACCTATGCTAGAAACATGTGCCTGGACTCGACACTCAAAGAAGGCTGGCCTGTTCACATTCCCTTCTATTATGATGCCCAGGGTGGATCGTACTGGTCCCTTGGGTATTTGGAACCCGTGGTCGCGGACATCAACAACGACAATTTCGGGGAGATCATTATCTATCGACCCGCGATCCCACAACAACTCCGAGCCTACACCCATGACGGAAACCTGATCTGGTCCTCCGATGTAGGGGCTGCAGAATCAGGGAACGGAGGGAATGTGATGCTTCCAGTTATCGATGACATCAACCATGATGGTTTTGTTGAGATCATCGTCTACCGATTCCTCATGTTCAAGAACTATTGCGAGCTCTATGTCTTCGACCACAATGGGAGTGTCATGGATGGATGGCCAATCCAGCTACCAAAAGAATATCATCCGACAGTACTCTGCGCGGATGTCAACATCGATGGATACAATGAGATCATCTTCAAAGGAAACGATGCCTATGATATCAAACTCAGCATCGTTGATCACACAGGAGCACTCATCGGACAATGGTCATTACCCCCTATACACTGGGGAAGCCAATTGGCGGCAACCCCAGCCGTGGGAAACTTTGATGATGACTTAGAGTTGGAGATTGTCTGTGGCAGTCCAAGTGAGAACGCTGGCTACAATTCCAGCTCCGGTGAATGGATCAATGAAGGATACCTCACAGTGTTCAACATCGATGGAACCACTCTTCCCGGCTGGCCAAAATACACCGACGGAATCATCTTCACCTCCCCTGCGACCGGAGACATCAACAACGACGGTAAAGTCGAAATTCTCGTCGCATTCCAGTACGCAGGCAACGCCCCAGACTATCGCTATGGAGGTTTATACGCCTACGATGAAAACGGCAATGTCCTTCCTGGTTTTCCCTTCGAGAAAGGCTGGAACTTCTGCTCTGCCCCGGGCCTTGCCGATTTCGACAAGAACGGTGATTTGGAGATTGCATGCAGCCGCCTCGGGTTCTTCTCCTATGTCATTCATCATGATGGGACCATGGCTCTTGGATGGCCGCAACAAACCACCTGGAATGATTATTACTCCAGCATCATCGGGGACATCACCAACGACGGCGTCCCAGACATCCTTTGCACCGCAGGAGACGGGTTCTACCCAAGTTCATCGAACCATGGAGGAGTCTACGCCTGGGAATTTGATGGCACTAGTATCTCGGGATTCCCCAAATCAACCGAGGTGGATGCACAAGCACCAGCCACCATCGCAGACATGGACAATGACGGTCAAGTGGAGATTATCGCAAGCTCCAACTGGGACCATGACTGGGTTAACAACGTGGATAAATTCCGAGGAAGCCTCTACGTCTGGGACATCGACGCAGAAATGAATCAATCCACCATGGAATGGCCAATCTTCCACCACGATCTGCTCCGCACCGGGATGTACCCCTTTGTAGGACATTTCATGTGCGACGCAGGCGGACCGTACACAGGTGAAACCGAACAAACGATACAGTTCACAGGCTCTGCTCGCTATGGTACACCAGCCTATACCTGGGCATGGAACTTTGGCGATGGAGCAACCTCTGCAGAACAGAATCCAGCCCATACCTACACAGCCATGGGAACCTATACAATCACCTTGGTTGTCACCGATGTGGTCTCCGAAACAGCAACAGATTCCGCAACCGCAACTATCATACCGAAACAACAAGAACTAGGGATCGGTAACATCACCGGAGGACTACTCAAAATAAAAACGACTATCAAGAACATAGGTACAATGGTGGCGAACAATATCTCATGGAACATATCATTGGTCGGAGGATTCATCCTTACTGGAAAACAGACAGTCGGTTCTCTTCCATCCCTTGACCCTGGTGATGAACAGACCATTACCTCAAAGCTAATTATTGGTTTCGGAAAAACGGTGATAAAAATCATTGCGACAGTTCCAGGAAACACCGCATCAAAAGAACAAAACGCAACGATATTGCTGTTCTTCATCCTCATGAAATAAAACCGATGATTTAGGCTTTCTACCACGTATTACAATGACCTGAGAAGGTCACCACCTCTTTTTTTTCATTTGATTCGCACAAAAAACATTGAGTCTTAAAACCGTGTTAATGCTTCTGGTTCTATAGAGATATTTTTACAGAAAAAAAGAGATGTTTTGTAGGCTCTATATATCTAGTTCAATCCAACCCTTACCTTTACAATCTTTACATTGAACTGTTTCCCAATATGAAGATGACGAACCCTCTTTACGAGCCTTTATAACTCCTTTTCCATCACATACTTTACAGGGTACACTTCTCATAATAAACTTCCAAATAAAGTCATTATATAAACGAATATAAACTCATCGAAAAGCCCCCGTATGTCTGTTTTCAACAAAATGCGAAATAATGCATGGGTAAAAGTTGTAGATGTAGGTTTGGGTCTGATTCCATAGTCAAAAGCTATTTAGTCAAATATATAAACCTGACGATTTTAATTTTTAGGGGAAAAAACCAATAAAACTAACCATCTTTTATAAGATCATAATTTTTGCTAATTCCATACAATTTACAGGCTTTGTGTAAATAGTAGCACTTGTGTAAAAAGTAAGGATTCTGTGTAAAAAGTAAATCTCTAAATAATAAGGAAAATATATAAATAGGAAATTGGATGATAAAGCATATCTATAAGTTCGTTTAAGGAGGCATAAAAAAATATGAGAAGAATATCCGTACTATTAATAGTCAGTTTATTGATGATGATAAGCTGTGCACCGATCCTTATTGGCCAGTGGACTTCCAACCCCGCAGAAAACACAGCAATTACTACTATGAGCGGTGAACAGGCACTTCCAAAAATCGCTGTTGACGGCAATGGTTATGCTTACATTTCATGGTTTACAACCGAAACAGGGAATTACAACGTGCGGTTACAGCGCCTTGACTCGGATGGAAACGCACTGTGGCCAGAAAATGGTGTGTTGATTAGTAGCGAGCCGCAAGATACATGGATAACCGATTATGACCTTGCTGTTGATCCTTCCGGTTATGCGGTCATCACCTTTACGGATATCCGCACAGGTCAAAGTAATNNGTTACCGAATTTCCCCTGATGGTGACCTGATGTGGGGTCAAACCGGCATAGTGCTTGCAAACGACAACAATTTTGACCCAAGCCCCAAAGTCTGCGTTACTACCTTTGGAAATAGTATTTTTGCTTGGCAAAGTATACCGGACAGCGGTGACTCTCAGATCCGACTGCAAAAAATTTCACCGGATGGACAACTATTATGGGGTGATGGTATCATCCTTTCACAACCTGGTATTGATTTTACAGCCCCGTATCTACTACAAGCGGAGAACGATTATATGTACCTGATATGGCATAAGGAGACCGGCCCATATTATGCTCCCAATCGCGGGCTCTATGCGCAAAAACTCGATGTTGATGGAAGTTTTATGTGGACATCAGATGTTGAAATATATGCTCCGGTTCCTTCAGGCCCGGTGGTGTATCTTAAAATGTGCAGGGACGATTCCGGTGGAATTGTTTTCTCATGGTACCGTGCTATAGACATCACCCAATTTCACAGTTATGTACAGCATATGAATGCTGATGGAACAATTAGTATGCCTGCCGACGGTGTACAAGCCTCCACTTCAACAGCCCGCCTCCACATGTATCCAGCACCGGCTTTTTTAAGTCAAACCCAGGAGATAGTCCTCTTTTTCAGCGAACAGGATTTGAACCAGAATATGCGTGGCATGTATGCACAGAAATTCGACCTTCAGGGCAACCGGCTTTGGAGTGATGAAGGGATAGAACTGATTGGGCTTTCAAACAATGATTACGGACTCTTTACCGCTGATGGGAAAGATAATCAGGCTATTTGCATCTATCAGGCTGCTGTATTTAGTAATATGGATTCGAAAATGCAGGCCGTGATGCTCGATAATCAGGGAAACTTTGTTTGGCCGGAACAGTTTATTGATCTATGCTCCTACCAAAGCCAAAAGCTTCACAATGTGATGACCAACTATTACATGGGACAATGGGTTGCAGTGTGGCAGGACCAACGCAATGATTATGGAGATATTTATGCACAGAACATCCAACCGGACGGTACCCTCGGTGTTGTTACGAGTATACCTCCAGTAGCTGATTTCACCTGGACACCTCTCAATCCTCTTCCTGGAGAAACGATTCTCTTTGACGCCTCTGCAAGTTACGATGCTGATGGGTACATCACCTCCTACGAATGGGATTGGAACCACGACGGGGTGTACGAAGAAACTCATACGACTCCAACCGCGACACATGTTTGGACATCCCCTAATGACTATATTGTTACCTTGCGCGTCACCGATAACTCAAGTGCAACAACAATGAAATCAAAGACCGTCACTATCGTGAATCATGCTCCCCCAGAACCAATCATCAACGGCCCAACGAACGGAACCATAAACCATGAGTACGATTTCTCTATTAGTCCGATTACAGACCCTGAAGGAGACTCTTACTACTGCAAATGGGACTGGGGTGATGGGAATATCAGCGATTGGTTCGGTCCCTATTCTTCAGGTCAAATCGCAAGTGCATCACACAGCTGGACACACGTAGGGGTTTATGAGCTTCGAGCGAAACTCAAGGATCAATATGGAGCAGAGAGCAACTGGTCAGAACCCTTTGAAATGTCTATTATAAACATTGATTTTTCTATCAATATACAGGGTGGATTTGGCGTCACTGCAACCATTAAAAATATCGGTGACACGAAAATAACCAACGTTCAATGGACATTGACCTTAACTGGTGGACTTGTTCTTTTAGGGAAGACAAAAAGTGGTACATCTTTACC
>JAFNFT010000008.1:14352-14507 GCA_017885605.1 Methanobacteriota archaeon
GTGACAGGGACAGTCTTCTTGTTCTTCGTCCTCGGAGTAAAATAATTTACTTCGTCTCTCTTTTTTTCTTTTTTTATCATTTGAGAAGCTGTCCAATAATTATTCTCCGGTCCCAACAGGAGAAGCATTTATCAAATGATACGTGATATCAGGAG
>JAFNFT010000009.1 GCA_017885605.1 Methanobacteriota archaeon
GAGGGAGTTGTCGGGAACAATGGCACTGCAACAATACGAACACCCTTATTCCCACCGGCACTTGGAATCGGAAACATAAACATAACTGTAGTACTTTATTGGAGTTTCATTCCGGTAGCTTGGGAAGAACGAAACGCCTTTATGGTTGGACCATTTGTTCTGTTTGTCCAATAAAACCATAAAATGTAATATTATCAAGTAATAGACGAATGAGAAGGATACCATAAATCCTTCTCATTTGCATGAGTATTGTAAATTTTTTCGGCGAGTCTCGTAATCGTACTGACGATGTAACGTTCATTTCTTCCCATTCTTCATTGTTTTTATACTGTTCTTTATTTGTTTTTAAGATATACTGATATAACAACATGACAATGGAGTAAACAAGGTGATAGAACATGGAAAGTAAAAAAAATTTAATTGCACACGTCAGTGCTCAAGTAAGGAGGCTATAATTATGGCGGATACAACTGTAGGAGCTAATTTAAAGGCGAAGAGCCTTGAGCTTAAAAAATGGTTCATGGACATGGATGCGAAGCTGGAGCAGTGGAAGTTTTCCGTCGAGGATACCAAAGAGGGTATGCGAGTGGAACTGCACGCTGTAGCTCTCATGAAACATCCAAAGGAAAAAAGTAAGACGAATAAGTAAACTTTTTTTTTTTGTACCAGAAAGTGTTGAATTTATACTGTTTTTTAATCAACTTTCAATCGTTTTTAAATTAATCTTATATAGTCAGATAAGGTTTCTTGTATAAAAATGGAGGTATATAAAGATGAAAAATAAATTTAAGAAAATAGGCATTTCCTTGATGATCGTTGGATTTTTGTTAGTTGGTGCTCAAGCCGGAAGTGCACTCCCGCAAAATCCTCTTACTAAACCGATGGCAATCGCAGGATGGCTGTATGTCGGAGGCGGCGGTCCAGGCAATTATACCACGATACAAAGCGCAATTAACGCCGCTTCAGATGGAGATACCATTTATGTCTATCCAGGAACATACAATGAAAATATCAATGTCACTTTTTCTTTAAGGTTAATTGGAGCCGGAAGAGATGTCACGACGATTCAAGGAAACAATCATTTCCCTACGGTGATGATATACAGACAAAATATCCTGATTCAGGGATTCACCATAAAAAATGATGGATCACAGTTTGGTATCGAAACCACTACCAGTTCTAGTCAGCATCAATTTAGGGATAATATTTTGACGAGGGTTTCGCGAGGTATTAATCTGTACTATTCCTCAGATAATACGATAACAGGTAATTTGTTTTATGACAACACTCTCACCGGGGTTTATACGAATGTCGGTCAGAATTGCACGATCTCAAATAATGAATTTAACAACAACACTGTGAATGGAATCTATCTTAACGGATCCGGGACAGTCTATATAGAGAACAACACTTTTCGTAATAACGGGAAAGGGATTTATTGTTTCGCGGATAATAATAACTTCTTTACCAACAATGTCATAGAGTTTAATTCCTATGGGATTTTCCTTTCAGGCGAGTTCCTTCTTAATTCAAACCACAATACGATCGCCCATAACAGAATTAATAATAACACTATTTGCGGTATTTTCATGGAGCGTTCTCAGCTCAATCGCATTGAGTTCAATGAAATAAAAGGGAACGGCAAGGGTATCGAAGCTTCATACACCGGTGGTAATATCATCCGAAATAATCACATCTCTCAAAGCGATATAATGGAAATAACGTTATCAGTCAGTTTCGGCGATTTCATAGTAAGAAATAATTTAGATCACACACAGGATCGGTTAGTTCTTATGCAGATCTATTTCGGATTTTCTGACGCATCTAACAACTGGTGGGGATCTGTACAATGGCCACTCCGTCGAGTACGACCAATCGGTGGATGGGTGATAATTTCGCCCTGGAGAATGGGTCCATTTGACATCAATGTAGGACCAGAACTCTAATCTTTTTTTCTTTCTTTTTTTCTTTTTCATAAATATTTTAATGAAGTTATAGAAGAATTTTGAACGTTAACCACTTTGTTACCCGCCATAAGCTTAGTTATGTGTCTACTAACACAATAATTAACGGTGTGCGTACACTGGTGAGTTTCAACAGGGAAGACAGGGTCATAGTATCTGTGGGGAATGCACCGATGTCGTCTGACTTTATTGAGGTCCTGGTTGCTTTTGTCTAGATAATATGAGAATCCGTAGGATGACCACACCAGTTTTATTGTTGCAGCTGGGGATACAGCGTGGTCTGAAACGAAGTGAAAGACCCACATTCCTTAGAACTCTTTTTTTCTCCAGCTAAACAATTACTTTTTTGTCGCGTGCGGCAGGCTTTCGCCTGCCCTATAAGGACGCGACAGGAGATCAAAAAATATGATTATAGTAAGTAGCGGTAGCCCTAAAAAGATTGCGGGTGACACCCGCANNATGATGTTCGTCACCCACAACAGATACAACTGTTTTTGAAAACAGATCTACATCGACATCTGCATCCAAGCGTTCCATGACCTAGAACGCTTCGGCTTCGAGTTCGGCGAACTTCGGCTTTGCCCTCAATCATGTTCACTTCCGCGTGAACATCCCAAAGCGGTACTCGATTGAAACCGCAGAGATCATACTCAAATCATATACCGCTAAAAAGATGTTCGAAACCTTCCCCGGGTTTCGAAAAAGATACCCTCGCGACGGTTTCTGGAGCGGATACGACCATTACGAATCAACAGGATGGAAAAAACCTAGAAGAATTTGATGCGTTCATCAGAGATCAACCGAACCATCACAAAATTCAAGTTATCGATGATCGGCAGCAATGACTATCAACCATGACCGTCGAGTAAGACACGGTAACACCCGATAGTGCTTGCCGAGGAGAACAAAGATGGAACGGGATTATAAGAGTAGAGCCTTTATTTCATCAAAGTAACACCTTCAGCAGATTTACAAAAAGGTAAAGCAGATTTTTCTTATCAACTTCTATTTCGTTGAGCGTACACGTACTCTTTTACCATTTTTTATATGATACGATGTATCAAATAATTTCAAGAGTTCCCGATCACTTATGTTATCTGACATAGCTAAATTATAGGTATACTTTTGTTTCGGATACATTTTTTGTACAGCAATTACTTTATTATGTCCGAACATATGAATGAAATTTTCGTCATTGTCATCAAGTGTACTGCTTATGTACGGCCACCCTAGTTTTTCACACAGATATTTAACATAATCTTCAGGTGATGCTGTACAGAGGATATTAATTGTAAATTTATCGGTATTTTGCATGATAAAATGTAACATTGGCTTACGAATATCATCATACAATGAAAGACCAAACTTTCTTACTTTTTTTTCATACTGCGATGTATTCCTTGCAGTAATCATAATTTTTTTAAGAA
>JAFNFT010000010.1 GCA_017885605.1 Methanobacteriota archaeon
AGGATTTTGTCCGGGTGTTGAAGTATGGTGAGGAGATGCCTGACTGGGTGCAGTACCCACAAGTGATCTACAAAGAACAGGTGAATGCAGATGACGACGAGGAGGTCGTCAATTACCATATGCCTGGTGGGATGACCATCAAACCAGACAAAGAAGCCCATTCTCATTTCATCCCCTGGTATCATGTGGTAGTCGCTGATGTCGGCGCGATGTACCCTACGATTTTAAAGGCGATGAACATTGGTGCAGATACCGTTCGACTTGCGACCAGAAATGAAAAACCGGATGCTTGGGTGTGGCTCAAGAAACTCCCGGAGGCGTTCTTGAAAAACAGGGATGTGAACTGGCGAGAGATCACCAAGGAGGACTCCTATGCTGATAAAGGGTATATGATTGGTGTACGCATCGATACCAACCCGGGAGTCGTCAACTGTGCGATGACTGGTATTATGAGTATCATCGGGAAGATAAAAAAAGAATTAAAAGTAGCAAAATCAAAGCTGCAGACATCCGAGTTAGAGAGTCTAAAGATGATGTATCAAAGCATGAAAGGCGCCCGGAACGCTGGTACCCATGGGATCCTTGCGGCTCCGACTGTGACAGGCAGGCAGTTCAACCTTTGGGGTGCTGCTGCGATTACCACAAAGGGGCAGATGATCCTTTCTGATACGCTGGATCAGCTCAACAAGCAGGATATCCGTGTGGTCTATGGTGATACGGACGGGATTTACATGGGTTGTTCCCGCTCTATGGGAAACCTTCCCCGGTTCTCAAAAGCATTAGGGGTGATGCTGAATCCTGATGAAGAAACATGGATTACCAAGCCTGATGTTGCGAATGCGGCGATTAAACAATGCAACGAGAAATGGCAGAAAGAGTTAAGATATCCTGATTTTGAACTAGAGGCTGAGCACCATGATAGCATGATTTTTGTCAAGCATAAAAACTACCTGATTTTTGATGAGAAGAATGGTAAAATAGAGATGACAACGAAAGGGAATAACTTTAAAGGGTCCGATAAGGCCAACATCGCACGGAAGGTTTTAGCAGAAATCATGATGAAGGTCCTTCAGGAGAACCCGTGCTGGGAAAAAGAAGAGGATGCGCGTGCTGCGGTGAAGGAGAGTATTAAGATTACGACCAGAGAAATTGTCTCGCAGCTGGATCTTGCTAGCGTCAATTTGAATGATCTAACCCTTGTACAATCGGTTCAGCCAGAGAAGCGGTATAAATTGAACCAGGACGGCTCGTCATCAACGTTTGGAAAGCGATCAGAGGCTCTTGAGAAACTTCTTGGTCATCCGATTCGAACCAGGGTGAAGATGAAGTTTGTGATAACAAAAAAACCGCTTCCTGGTATCGCAAAACCTTCGAAAAGTGGGGTAAAACCTATTGATTATATGTACCCGGTTGACCTGGTGAAGGACCGAAAAGAAATCGATCTTGAATGGTACAAGAAGATGGTCGAGAACTACGTACAGGGTGCATTTGGGTTATCTGATATTGCGACAACAGAACAGAAAGGACTCGATGCTTGGATGTAGTGAATCTCTCTTTTATTGTCTACTGTCCTGGGACCTGGTATCAGTTGTACAACAAACCCTTTAAAAGAAGAAGACAACACTATTGATTGAGAACTATGTTAATCGTCGGACAAGTGTCAAGCAAAGAAGAGGCAAACGAAATCACCTTTATTGCTAAGCTTTTTATCGTTGGTCAACGAGCACGGTTTCTTGCGTCAAACCCACAGGCTGCCTGTACAACGGATGAGGATGACACCGATGACGAAGAAGACGAAGAAGAAAGTTAAGGTTTTTTATTCAGGATAATAAAGAGACTGTTTTTCTTCAGTTCTTTTCATTTTTTATCCATTCATCGGAGTATATCGTCATAACAGAGTTTGACTAACGTACCAATCGGTTGTGTCGCGTCGAGATGGAGAAAACGTTTTCCTTTTGAAACCTTCAGATAATTCATATGGACTTTTTCTAAAAATGCGAGCCGTTCAAAGGGGATCAATTCTGTTCGATGTTGAATACGTGCAAGGGATGTTTTTGGGTCGATCACAAACAAGAACGTTCGATCTGGGAGAAGAATTCTGTTTTCCGAGAGTTCCTGGAGCCATTTCAAAGGATTTTTCAATTCAGATTCTAATTGAGCTGCTTGATAGGCATAGGTCGACTCGGCGTACCGATCGCATAAGACGATTTTTCCTTCATTTAACCATTGTTTGATTTGTTTGCAGTGGAGTATGCGATCCGCGATAAAGGTAAATGATGTGATAAATGGATCAGATTGCGATCGGATGCATTCTTGCACATACTTTCCCACGGTTGAATCAGTCGGTTCATATGTCCAGATGGTGTCGTACCCAGCTGATTGTAATTTCTCTGAGACTAACTTTGATATGGTGGATTTTCCTGAGCCATCAATTCCTTCAAATGTCACAAACTTTTTCATGAGTGTTGTTTCTCCTGTTTCCATTTATTGCTATAGTAACTTAATGGGTGATGTATTTTTTTACAGAGTTCATCCATTTTATCGACCGGGCAAATCCCATAGGTACGCATTTTTTCGCACCCTGGGCATTTATATTCTGTTGATGACGACGCACCTGTGATATGCTCTACCTGATATCGGGTTTTATCCTCCTGGTAATCGGGGGCTGTGCTGAAGAGCTTCAGAATCTCATTGGTACTGAGTTTCAATGAAC
>JAFNFT010000011.1 GCA_017885605.1 Methanobacteriota archaeon
TTACTTTTTTTTCATACTGCGTTGTTTTCCTTGCAGTAATCATAATTTTTTTAAGAAACTCCTCTTTTGTTATTTTTCCAGTTATTCGTTGTTCTAAATGAAATAACACAGGGAGGAAACTTCGTTGATTTTTCAAGAAAAGTAATACGTAATATATCAACGAATTATGGGGCAGTAACGTGCTATCTAGATCTATTACATTAATTTTTTTTTTCATATATATCATTACCATTACTGTAGCCAATATTAGATTTGCATTTTATGGCAGTTATCATATTTCTTCGCGATAAATAGGAACGTACGTCAGCGTGATTTCTTTTTTCGAAATCTTTTTGTTTGTTTACCTTTCAAAAGGCGCAGAAGTTGTTGCTTCGTTTCATCGGTAAAATGGATATCTGGTCGCATCTGAATGAGTTCGATGTAATTCGCAGCGGCTTGAATATATCGATTGGGATAGTATTTCTTTGCAATCTTTACTATCTCTTCGACCGGCTGGTACTGAAGAAAAGAGCTTATCATACAGGCGAGATCGTAGGACAGTTTCTTTGCTGCGGGTGCATCCTTACGGAAATGACCGGCATCGAGAATGTAGATCTTGTCTCCTACCAACAAAATATTATCTGGTTTAATATCCCCGTGAAAAATCTTCTTCTGGTGTGCCTGTTTCAGATAGTGGAAGACTAAGTCTATCTGTTTTGGGTCCACCTTCTCAAGCATGGAGAATGGTTTTACATCAAGAAACTCTGCCACCAGCAGCCACTGAGACCGGTTTATTTGATGATAGCCATACGGTTTTATCGCTGGTATTCCGCTTTTGTAGATGGCTCGCATCGTCTCGTATTGATCCCGGACCATATCCTCTGAAGTCTCGTACATCTCAAAGATCGGGTTTTTTGTATTCATCTGCAGATAAATGTTTTTGAGGAACTGGATATATCGGACTGACAAAATATCGTTGCTGCCGATGATCTTACCGAAGTAACGAATCTCTTCGCCCTTTTCATTCAAACCCGTGATCTTAATCGGATTTGAAAGTCGAGCGGCGCCTGCAGCAATATACTCGATGGAAATCTTTTTCATCTTGTAATTTTCGGACAGGATCCGACGGATGTTACGCTGGATATCTTGTAGAAAAGCCTGGTGGGTTTCCTCACGGGTAGGTTGTACCGTTTTATCGGTCATTACTATCAGTACCTTTCTTTATATTTGTCTTATATTTATCTTCGCTGTTACGAGTTTTTTCTAATTCTACGATTTTAGCGGCTTTCTCCTGGGCTTTTCTCGTTTTTCTACCCCCGGACCACATTGCCAGGAGGAAGATGAGTGCACTGCCGTAGTGAATCTTCATGCCGCGTTTGATTCCTCGACCGAATTCTATTATTGGTTTATTCTTATACGTAAAAATAAGGCGCCAGATGTTCAGCTGCGGTGGTACAAATGAAACATCATTGGTGTTCAGGATGACNNTCTAAGATCCGAGAGGTGAACGACTGCTTTTCGGATGAATCATCTGCGGTATCTGTGCTCGATGATTTTTTCTCATCATTCGTTTCGTCTTGTTTTTCATTTTCAACCTGTGATTCCGTATCCGTCTTATGATACTCTGCGATAACTCTCCGTCCATCGGAATCTTTCCATTCCTCGGGATCTATGAGGACATGTTCTGACTTTGTGGTCTTCGTTTTGGTTATGTTCTTCACCTTTTTCTTTTTCGCATCAGGATTCAATTAAGACCACCTACTTTTTTACAACGATCTGGAAGCGTATGAAGATGCGCGTACCATCAGAGAACTCTTCCATTGAAAACTTCCAGTCCTCTATCTCGAGGTGCAGATTTTCAAAAAATTTGTCTACTGACTCTGCTATCTTCTCCACATTCTCCTTTCTTCCGTTGATGAGACGAAGTGCTGAGACTATTTTTTCTTTATCGCTCATATTTTCCGCTTCTCCAGATTTCTCTATGCTTATTTAAATTAAAATGCGTGCACGACTGCTAGTATTATCCATACTAAAACGACGATTACAACTACGGCTACAAGCAATCTTATTATTCCGTCTAACATTTTTTTACCTCTTTCAATGAATCGTTCTATGCCCTCGTAAGTATATAGCTATAACTTAATAACAAGTTAATATCAGTAGAAAAACAGTATAAAATGTAAAATTTATCATCGTTCCCCTGAAGAATGTAAAATTACTAAAATTCAGATATCATCTGTATTCCAGCGAAAATAATATATATCGCATCTTAGTATTATCTTATTCGTAATACTATAAAAACATATTAAACAATTTAAATTTCGTGTATATGAGGCGAGGTAAATGGTTCAAAAAAATAAAACCATTCCTAATTTTAAGAAAGAGAAAGAATCACATAACACTCAACAGCAGATAAATGAAGACATGTTAAAAAATTCTGAATTACGCTATAGGCGACTCTTTGAAGCAGCTCAAGACGCTATCCTTATTTTAGATGGAGAAACAGGACAAATAATGGACGCTAATCCATTCGTTCAAAATCTTCTAGGTTATTCTCTGAATGAGCTAGCCGGGAAAACACTCTGGGAGATTAGCCCTTTCAAAAATATCGCAGAAAACAAGGAATTATTTCAAAAACTTCAAAAAGAAACATACGTCCGTTATGAACATATCCCACTTCAAACGAAACAAAAAAAGTTTAGATATGTGGAGTTTGTCAGTAATAGCTATATGGTCGATCATACAAAAGTAATCCAATGTAATATTAGAGATATCACAGAACGAAAGAAAGAACAGGAAAAAATACAAGAAATGCAAAAAAAATTAAAACAACTCGTTTCTGATAGAACCGCCCAACTTGACGTCACCACTAAAAGCCTTACAAGTGAAACGAAAGAGCGGAAAAAAGCAGAAGATGAAACCGTTAAAACAAAAGATTATCTGGAGAATATCATTGATAGTGCATCGGAGATTATTTTTTCATTCGATTCGAACAATAGATTAAATATCTGGAATAAAACAGCAGAACTACTTACCGGCTATAACGAAAAAGAGATAACGAATCGATCTGTAGAAAACTTACCTGTGTTTAATGGTCATACAAAAATGTTAGATCTTTTAAAAAATAATGATCATCATCTAGGGTATAATGACTTAGTGTTAATAACAAAAAACAATATAAAAAAGATCATTCGAATATCAGGATCGTTGGTTAAGAATCCTGAGGGGGTAAACATTGGCTCTCTTTTTATTGGCAGAGACATCACACAAAATATCGAAGCTCACGGGAAATTACTTGTGGGGAACAGCTATCTTGTCATCAGTAAGAATAATAGCTCTGTACGAGATCTGTATAGGGATTTGACCACATCCGGATATGAGGGAGTGTTTATTTCGCGTTCTAGTGTTGAGATGACGGACAACATATCTAATAATGTGAACAGTCAGCTTTTTTTGTTAAGTCATGAAAAAATCAAAGGATTTGAAACAATCGCAAACCCCGATGAATTAACAGATCTGGTTAAAGAGATTAGTCTGAGAAACAAAAAGTCAATTATCGTAGTGGATGGTGCGCATTATTTTATCACTAAATTTTCTTTTGAAAAATTTATCGATGGCTTGTATCAAATTAACGATTTTGTCCTGAAGAGTCAATTGATTGTTGTACTACGTATCGATCCGTCTATTGTCGATAATAGTCAGATGGCGATTTTTGAAAATGAATTTCAATTATTGCCGAGTCAGAAATTAGATAATCTTATTCTCGATGATGTTCTCTATGATATGGTAAAATATGTTTATGAACAAAATCAAAGTAATTCAATGGTTTCTATCAAAAAAATAATTACCAAATCTAACGTAGCGTATTCAACTGCCGCGAAACGGTTAGATCTCCTTGAAGAAAAAGGTTTGATTTTTATAAAAAAACAAGGTAAGTTTCAAACAGTCTATGCGACAGAAAAAGGAAAAGCATTGCTGCATAAACGACAGACGGTATAACGTTCATTTCTTTCCATATTACATTGTTTTTATACTGTTCTTTATTTGTTTTTAAGTTAGGCTAATATAACCTAATGACAATTGAGTGAGCAAGGTGATAGACAATGGAAAGTAAAAAATTTATGAACGCAGATGTCTATGCCCAAGACGAAAAAATTGGCACAGTTAAGGAAATAGGAATAGACCCAGAAAATTGGGAGATAACTCATCTTGACGTCCAATTGACCAGAGATGTAGCCGAATCTGTGCTTGGGGCAAAGAAACGTGGAGTCCATAACATGCTAGCCATTTCAGCATTAAAAGAAGGGGTGGCTCGTTGGACAGATAGGGGACTAAACATGAAGGTCTCAAAAGCACAACTTCATATGTACTTAAAACCATTAGAAGAAGTACAAAATCGTTAGTGTATAAACAGTTAGATGGCCCGCGCATCAACGCGTGGGATCATCCAGTCTAACTAAACACTACACTAAAAAAATAAGGAGGTAAAAAATATGAATGTCATCTTAGTCGCCATCGGAGTNNTGATAATTGGTGGACTTGTGCTGGTTATCGTAGGCGCAGTAGTACCAAGTAAAAAAAGTTAAACCTTAACTTTATCTGATTCAAGGAATACACAATAATTATTTCTTGTTTTCAGATAAACCAAGAAAATGTAAAAAATAATACTCGAGGAGAAAAAATGATAGATGTAACGTTAGCAACAGTCGTTGTATTTTTAATAAGTCTTGTTATATCGGCAATTATTATCTATGTCGTAACGAAACTATTTGGAGAAAAGGAGGGGTTCGGCACTGCTTTACTTGCTGCCTTTATCGGCGCAATAATATATGCAGCTGCCTATTATTTCCTACGTCCTGAGTTAGGATGGTTAGCGTCCCTAATTGGGGGAATAGCCTGGCTTATTGCTCTTGGCTTTTTGTATAGCATCGGCTGGCTGAAAGCGCTAGGTATCGCTATAATCGTATGGATAATCGCAGCCATTGTCAGCTTCATCCTACCTACCGTCATAGGACCACTATAAGTATAAATTCAATTAGGGGCTTTTTGGGTTTATTCCCCAAAACTCCTCCCCTTTCTCTTTCTCCTCATTACACCGAAAACTCAATGTCTCATGGAAGAAGTAATTTTCATGTTGCGTTCTGTATTAAAGAAGAAACCAGAGTTCAAAACGTTAATCGTTACCTACATAATTTCTTTTCGTACTAACATATCGTTCTTCAATATCAACAAGTTTTGAGCTGTTTTTATACTGTTTTTTTATTGTTTTTAAGTCATATCTATATACAGATAGGAAGATTGATAACACCATACGTAGAGGTATCTAGATGAAAAAACAAAAACAATTTGTCCTTGTTGGAATTATGCTAGTGATGTTGACAACAATAAGTCTGAGCGGTTGCACAAACGCAGTTGATAAAAGTAAATTTATTGGAAACTGGACAACTTCTAGTGGGGGCGGATCTATGACCTTCACTAGTGATGACAAGGTAACAGTAACCGGTCAATTAGGTGACTTCTCATTAAGCGGAACCTATACATGGGCTGTTGCAGGTGAAAAAATAACCTTCACTTCCGAATCTGGTGGATCACTTGGTGTGACCTATGATTATAGATTTCCTACCACAAATCAGCTGATATTTACAAATTCTAACGGTGGGTCTGTCACGTTAACCAAAGCATAGGGTGGCAATTTGAATATGACCGCAAACTCGCATGAGATTCCGCTTCCTGATGAGGTTGAAGATACATTAAATGCATGGAAGAAGAAGAATAAACAAAAACAGAAAAAGAAAGAAGAAGAAAAGGAAGAACTTGAGGAGAAAAAATAACCTTCACTTCCGATTGTGGTCATCAAAATGTCAAACATAAAAATTGAATGGACCCATATTACAATACTTTCGGTAATAGCATTCGTGGCCGGTTGGTTCATATTTGGTCTTCTCGGAGCGATAGTATTGGCTATTATCGTCATGGTGCTAATGGGAATCATAAAAATCGTTTGATTTCTAGGATCTTAAAATAAGAGATAAGATAGAATGAAAAAAGAAAAATTATGAAGGTAGATGAAATATGGCAAAGAAAAGTAGAGGCGGCAGAATGACTGCAGCTAAAAACCGCGCTAAAAAAGGAGCAAAGACAGGCGGTCGTCCTGGCGGAAAAGGAATGGTCAAAAACCGTCCAGCAGGTAAAAACATAATGAGAACTTAAAAATCGTTTGTAAATGGAGAAGTGAGATAGATGGATATATTCGGTTTTACAATTCCGTTTTGGGCGGTACTCCTTGGCATCCTTGTGATCGCGTTTTTGCTTTGGGGAGTAATAAAGTTTGCAATATGGGTTCTTATATTCATCGCTATTGTTATTATCGCCCTTATCGGACTAGATTTTCTTGTCGGTATATTTCACAGTATCGGATTATAATCGTTCCTTAAAACGATATATATGATGAATAAGCATGATCTGATAAAAGATAGATTAAAAGTAGATAGAAGGAAAGTAAATGAAAAAATCACATGGTCTGAAGTTCATAAAAAATTTTACATATAATCATATAAGTCCTTCTGTCAAACGACCGACCTTTGCTTACATTACTATCACTTCTATATGTAATTCGCGCTGTAACTATTGTAGTATGTGGGAAAATAAAAAAGAAAACGAACCCACTACCGAAGAATGGAAAAGAATTATCACTGATATAGCAAAAATAGGTGCCGTTACCTTGACATTTAGTGGAGGCGAACCTTTCCTTCGTTCAGATTTATTTGAACTAACGTCTCATGCAAAATCGCAAGGTCTCGTTCCCATGGTTGTCACCAATCTCAGTTTATTCAATAAAGATCATGTAGAAAAGATAGCGAAAAATTTCGATTTTATTGGAATTTCTCTCGACACCATACACCCCGAGATATATACTGAAATCAGAGGGAAAGATTGGTTAGAGCAGATTAAACAAAATATCCATGTGCTCATGGATGGTTTGAGTGCGTTAAAGGCAGAAACAGAAGTGAGTGCGGTTGTTACTCTAAGTAACAGAAATGCAGATGAAATCCATGAACTCATTCACATGGTTTTTGACGAACTGAACATGGATACGATAACGTTTAATTTACTAGATCCAAATGGTGGCCCAAAGGCAAAAGAATTTATACCAACACAGGAGCAACTACAGTATTTCAAACAAGTTGTTTTGGATCATAAATCAGTATACCCTATTAGTAATTCTACACGATACTTCAATCAATTAGGTCATTTTGACTATGCATGTAATCCCTGGAAAAGTGTACAAATAGATCATAGAGGTTTTTTGATGACACCTTGTCTTTTCTTACACGACAATCAAATTAACCTACGGGAACAACGATTATCGGACGTTTGGAAGTCAAAACACGTACAGAAAATGTATTCCCAATATAATAAGTGTAAAACGTGTAATCTTGGTTGCATTGCAGAATCTTCTTGGTCAACAAGCAATATTAATTATCTTATAAATGAAGGTCTTCGTGGTATGATTATTCCGACTATAAAAAGAATTAAAGTACGAAATCAGTAATCGCCTAAAAAATCC
>JAFNFT010000012.1 GCA_017885605.1 Methanobacteriota archaeon
AGCCATGCCTACGCAAGAGACCTCTATGACCACCACCTACCAGTCCTTGTTGAATTCAACGCAGATATGATCGGGAAAGCAACCTCAACCGAAACAGGAAAATCAATGAGACTCCAACTAACAGAAGATGCAGGATGGATCGCCGGTATCATGGAAAACATCACCACAGAGTACGACTTGAATTTCACCATCACCCGATGGCAAACCATAGACAGAGAAGCAAAGGGCGGCTGGAGTGATTATTGCCAATTCACACAGCTCGGATATGAATCCGTGGTCGTCTGGCCAGCCGAATGGGACCCCAACATGCATACCATTCGAGACGACCTCAGCAACGTAAACATCAGCTACCTGGTGAACATGACCAGGCATATTGCTGCAACCATGGCGATCCTCGCGGATATGGATATCGGATACCCGCAGCTCTCCATTACGCACCCACGATTTGGGAAAATATTTGTAAACGATCAGGAAAAGATGACCTACCGATACAAAACACCGATACTCATCGGCGAGACCACCATCCAAGCAAATGTAATACCAGGAAGCAGCCCTCTCGAAAAAGTAGAGTTTTACTCTGACAACATCCTCCTTCAGACAGACACCGAAGGACCATATGAGTATCTGCTCAACACCACCTCGATTGGAATTCACACCATCAAAGTCATCGCCTCTGACACCATGGGCAGGAACACAACCGATGAGATGAAGATACTCTTTCTCAATAGACTAAAAAATTAACTCTTTTTCTTATCACCAACGATACCCGGGTAGGTTTTACAGGTCGCCTCACATAGGGCAACCAGAGCGGGAATCAGAGGTTTTCCCTCAAGCATCTTTTGTAATTCTTCATAGAGGGCTGTTGTCTCATTTTCTATTTTTTCAGAGTCTATCTCAAGAAACGCTTTTTCCATCCAGGTAATAAACCGTTGGTTGTACACCTCTTTCCGTATCATGGCATACTGCTCTTCTTCATCCATCTTACAGTGTCTCCTTCTGACAGGACGAACACTGTTTGCTCTTATATTTTTTTTCACCGTGTCAATGCTTCTGTTTCTGAGGATATGTTTTTAAAGGAGAACATTGTTATAAAATACTGATAATAAGGGGCAGGAAAGAGTATGGATAAGAAACCCATCTTATTGATGAGTATCCTGGCTGTGGTTCTTCTTGTGATGGGTTCGTTGAGTAATGTGGTGGGGTATCAAACACAAAATATTGAAAAATCACAATTCTTATCCATGAAAAAGACGCAAAGTTCAGCTTTCGATTCTTTTAATAATGAAACAGAATTAAAATATTACGATGTAGAATGTTTAGATATAATCTTGGGATTCGAACGAGATATTTGGAAATCCGCTATTCGACTGACTCAAGATGAGATGGCTGCCTATGCCGGGTGGACTTTGACAAAAGTCAACGTTGCGTTTAATGCAGATGAAGGGTGTTCTGTAGCAGACGTTCGGATTTATCTTTATGACAAGGGAACAAACGTACATCCTGGTCCCCTTATTGCCAATGATACTTTATGGACAATAGATACAACAGGTATAACGACTGTACCTCTTGTAACATCCATCAATCTCTCTGACTATGAGGAACTCTGGATTGCGATTGAATGGACACCTATTGACACACAAGGTATAGGTATTTATTACGCTTGGATGGACCAATTATCTGGACCTCATGTTACAAATAAAAGCGATTTTATCTTCCTTAATAGCTGGGGCTGGACTCAATTGCATACAATCAATCCTGAATGTGATGGTCGATGGGGAATAGGAGCAATTATTGAAGACACCCGTGCAACGGAGTTGACGATTGGGTATATCCATGGACCAGTTGGAATCACAACGAAAATTTCAAATATTGGTGTAAGAGATGCCGAAAATGTTTCTTGGTCAATATCGGTTAATGGTGGTTTTCTTCATGGAGTGGTTATTTTAGAAAGTGGAATGCTCTCGTTATTAGATATGGGTTCCTCTGCAGGAATTAATGTCGGTATGTTCTTTGGATTCGGCAAGATACTAATTATAATAACTGCTGAGGCAAAGAATGCCCCTGAAGTTCTAGCAATAAAAACTGCAATTTTACTCGGCCGTTTTGTCTTCAGAATTAGATAAAACCAAAAGGTTGGAAAATGATGATAAGGAAATGGTTGGCGATTGGAATTATTCTTTTGTTTGTTGGTGTGACCATAGCACCAACTATCAACTTTAACACTGTGAATGCATCCCAGGGTGATGACTTGGTGGAAGTCACCACACAAGCATGTGGCATCCAGGGATATGGTGATACTACTGTGAAACTCACCAGGGAACAATACCAGAACCTGGAACAGTATCTGGTGGAGTTCCGAGCACGGTTGAATCAGACAACAAGCAGAGAAGAAGCTGTTCCTATCTTTAAGGATGCTGTGGTGGAGTTGAATAAGTATGGGTTGTTGCCGAGGGGGATGAGTGTTGAGAGGGCTCAGAGATTGGTGATATCCAGGTGTTTTAGTCAAAGGTCTGGTGAGTTTTATAAATCAGTATTTGGAGGAAATCAAAATAGTGAAAATTTTAATGAGTATTGTACAGTTTCTGGCAAAGTAACGAGAGCAAGGTCTTTTGGTGCATTTTATCCAATTCGTCTCCTCTTATCAGTTTTAGGGAATAGTTTTAGTGATTTTTGGATGGTCAGATGGGCATTTTCAGAAATCCTTTTAGATTTGCGAAGTATATATTTTCCTTTGTATTTGTTTAGTGAATTCAGTATCGGTGAAGGTTATTGGTATTATCAAGGCCAACATTATGAGTATTATCCCTCCGTTGGATGGATTTCATCCATTGGTACTAATGGTTTTATAAATTATACTGGAGAATTTTATGGTCAAATACGAGAAATACCAACATTAAATTTGGGTCCAGTAGGAGAAGAAATCTATTATTCAGGTATCTATGGTTTTGCAGGATTGTGTATTAGAAAATCTAGTGGTAGTGAGTTAATAGGTTCATGTCGTTTAATTGATATCGGACCCTCTCCTCCTGAACAATAGTTATATTCATCGGCACCATCTGAAATTATCGAAATGATTTCTTATGAAAAAAGCCCCCTTGAGTAATATGCATTTTATGTTGACATCTTCCTAACCGTATAAAATTTTTTGTGGGATCTGGACCCCCCCAGAGAACCATGTCTACCCTACATTACTTATTTTTATTGGTTCCAAACATTTAAATAAAACTACAGGATGATAAATCATTAATCTACATTGGCAGGGGAAGAATCATAAGATGAATAAAAAAATAATCAGTATTTTGGTTTGCTTGCTGTTCATTTTTACTGCGATACCCACAGTCATATCAATCAAGAATAGTGCGATGAACACGGCGGGTCCGACGACCCAACAGACCAATAGCGTGGAGGATTGGACTGAAATACAGAAACTGCTCGCCTCCGACGGTGCGGCAATGGACCATTTTGGTCGTTTTGTTTCTCTTGATGGTGACACCGCTCTCATCGGAGCAGAATGCGATGATGACAATGGGGAAAACTTTGGTAACTCTGGCTCAGCGTACGTATTCACTCGCTCTGGCACCAACTGGACCCAAC
>JAFNFT010000013.1 GCA_017885605.1 Methanobacteriota archaeon
ATCTGGGAAATCGCCTGAATTACCAGTATCATGTTTTATGTGTAAAAATCTCAATCGTAACAATACTCTCTTGCCAGATGTGAAATCATACGATTCTCTATCCGGATTTTCAGAAAAAAGTAAAGAATAAAAATTGTTACTTGATTTTATTTTACGTCAAAATCGACGTATGTTGTATTCGTAAGATTGAATTCTTTCAGGTCAGACGTACCAGACCAACTCCTTCGTTCAAGCTCAACAGAAACTACATCACATAGTAAACATATATGCTCAAAGCAAAATCTTCATTATCATACGAAAGCCAGCCCCATGACCAAGCCCCTATATTATCCTGAGTGACGTAAACCCTTGCATTCGTATAATTGGTCAAATAATTTACACCACCATATATCACATTATGTATCGGATTTACACGATTGACTTCAAAATTGAACATGATATCACCAGTCGGGGAACTGACTTCCTTAATTTCCCATGCAACATATTTGATATCTGAAGTTATTGGTACGGCAATCAAAGCTTCTCTGTAATACGGCCCGGTCATTCTTTTTACTTCAAGATAATCTTGGTCATAGAGAACAATCTTTTTATGAAATAATGGGTCAGACGGGAAGTCGTCTGAGTTATCTCCGTAGCCATCATTATCCGTGTCTTTCCATTCATTTTGATTGTTTGGAAAAACATCTATGTTATCAGGGTAGCCGTCGTTATCTGAATCCGTTGGTGCAGGAGGATTATTGTTTTCAGGAGAGTTGTTGTCGATTGTATTGTCATTTGGATTCTGTGTTTCCGTTCTTTGTTCAGTGCATCCACTTAAACATCCGATACCAATTAGCATTGTAACTATTAGAGCCATCCCAATTTTGTGCATCATATCCCTTTACTTCCCAATAATATAACGACAATGTTCGTTATATAGTTTTTGTCCGCTATATCTATTCACCTGTTCCATAGATGGAACTTATTGGCTCAACTAAAAGGAAGATTCTTCTGGAAATCGCTAAAAGACCATCTCATGGTTATCAGTTGGCAATTTCTCTTACGTTGCCATTATCAACGGTATATGGACATCTTAGCGATTTGACTAAATTAGGTTTGATAGAGAAGAAGATTTGCAATAGACAGATAATATACGATTTGACCGAGAAAGGAAAAACCTTCATCAAAATGATTCAATAAAAAGCTACAATCTTTTCACTACTTTCGACGGACATAACCCCTCCCAAATCACCCGATACCCCATATACTCCAAAACCCCCATGGTCAACTCATACTTGGCAAGAATCTCCTCCACGGTCTGATAATCCACTGGCGGTCGAATCTCACCCTTTACTTTCTCCAAAAACCTCTGAGACACCAGTTGCTCCCCAATCACATGATACCCGGGAATCTCCATCCTCATCAATGTCTTCGGATGGACACATAACTCCTTTGCCTTCTGCTGCAACGAGACCGCATCCTCAGAAATCGATATCTCCTGCAAGGTACTCATCTCCAGCGCAATCTGCTGCTCCTCCATCTCCCGGAGAATCGTAACAATCTCCATCATAGGGATTCTATTCTTGTAGAACAACACCTCGCCAGGAAAATCCTCTTTCTTACAACTCAATGTCTCATTCACAATCACGGTGATAGGCACGTTCGTCTCTTTCAATTTAGCAAGTTTCCTTTGGAGATATTCAGGCGTCCAAAACCCGACAATCTCCACATAATGCTGCAACCCATCTTTCGAAAACCCAAAATCAGGGATAACCACATAGTTTCCTGCTTTCACAACATCAGGCTCTCTCACCAAATCCCACCCAAGGTTCAACGCGGTGAAATCACGATAGAACTGGGCTTCCACCTCACTATCAAAATGAACAATCGGGTCAGCATGATGCGGCAACAACACGTTATTTCCAGAGTCCAACGTGAAATCAAGAACTCTTGGCTCACCACCCACCAGGGTCTCGATTTTCGCCTGCAATTTCCACTGGTGTGCATTGGTAATCACGGGTAATAGTTTCGCCATGGCGGTCCCGTATTTCCTGTTTTTCTTAAATAACGACGAGGGACCAGTGACTTTCACCCCATCATCAATCTCGTACATTAACCCTAAATATTTCATCTGCCGGAAGATATGCTGATAATTATCCTTCACCCAAAACGTCAGCTCCAACGCATCAAACAATAATGTCTGCATCAACGACAAGTTATACCATCGAACCAACTCATCAGGACTCAGCAAAGCCACATCAGTGAGAACCTGCTCCTCCTCCAAATCCGAGAAAAATGCTTCCTCAATAGTCTGTGGTGAGACCTGGAATTGCTGTGCCGCTTCCTCCAGCAATCGTTTCCGTGCCTCAGCGGAGGTGACAAAACCCTTTTCGAAGAGGAACATCCGCACGTCTCTTCCTTTTATCTCAGAACTGGGTTTGAAGGCACACCGCCGTTCCAATAATGTGCTTAATCCCCGTACGACTTTGAAGTTCTTCTCCTCCGCATCCTCCAGCTCTTGGAGCAGCTCCTTGTATTTTTTCCCCTGAAACCGTGTGAACATCTGAAGTATCGTCTCCGCCTGCTGGGTATCACGGAGATACTTTGGTCCGATAGCACCCTTGCGTTTCCAGACGACCAATAAATCCCGTGGCAACATGCTTCTATCGCTTCCTCCGGTACGATGTCCGTGTCTCCTTCGTCCCCTTTGTCACCAGCTCGTAGAGAATAGCCTTCTTATTCTCCCGTGGTCTCAGCAATCGCCCCAGCCGTTGGATGTACTCTCGATTACTACCGGTGCCGCTCACAATGATACCCACGTTTGCCTCAGGGACATCAACCCCCTCATCAAGCACCTGAGACGACACCAAAGCAGGGTATCTCCCTTGTTTGAACCTCGTGAATGTCTCTTCACGCTCCTCTGTATCAGTTTTATAGGTGATGCACGGGATGAAAAACCGCTTGGAAATCTCATACACCATATCATTGTACCGAGTGAAAATAATCGTCCGATTCTCTTTGTTCAATAATCCTTGAATGGTCTCAATCTTTTTCTGAGAGTTGAACGCTATCCGCTCCGCCTTGTTTCTCGCCAGTATCGCCTCCCGTGCCGCAGGGTCATACCCTGACCGCATCACAATCTTCTGGAAATCCGCAGGGCTACGCAGCTTGATATGTCGAGAGATAAGAAACCTGGAAAATATCTCCTGATACCTTTCATACTCCTTCTGCTCGTTTTCTGTAAGCTCCACCAGAATCTTTTCTGTCTCATACTCAGAGAGATATCTGCCTGCTAATTCATCAGGTGTTATCTCGCAGATTTTCCCGCCAATCAACCGGGAAAACTCTTTATGTAATCCATCCTCCCGTTCATAGGTAGCAGTCAACCCCAGTCGGAAGGGTGAGGCGAACATCTCCGCAATCTGACGGTACCCCTCCGCAGGAAGATGATGTACCTCATCAAAAATCAACAACTTAAACCGATTACCCAATGTCTCAGCGTTGATGTACGCTGAATCATAGGTGGAGACGGTGATAGGCTGCACATCTTTCCGCTCACCTGTATATTCCCCGATTGGTATCCCGAACACCTGGAGCACTTCCTTCCACTGCCGAACCAAATCCAGCGTCGGCACCACAATAAACGCTGGAGCATTTACCGCTTCGATAATCTTGACCGCCAGTATCGTCTTCCCAGAGCCAGTAGGCATAACAATGAACCCTCGTTTCTGTTTCATCCATTGGTCGACTGCCTGTTGCTGATATTCCCTGAGTTGTGGAGAACACGACAGTTCAGGGCAGGGAACCAAATCCAACACCTGGTCTTCATAGTGGATGTTGGAGTCTTTGAGATACTCGATGATGTCCCTGTAATGAAGAGCCTGGCTGCGATAGCACCCTGACCGGGGGTCCCATTTCGTATTCGGAATGCTGTACTCGCCTTTAACTAAAATCGTTCCCCGATGATAGGTTAGTCTCATGGCTCCCCACGATGAGAAAGGGAAATTGTTTATTTCTTAATTGCGGTGAACAAGTCAACAGCATGGGTTCTTATTTTATAAAAATAATTTGATGGAGAAAAATGGATAATTTAAACGAGTTGCCAAAAGCACTGATACCAAGGTAGGGTATCGCATCAGTCATTTCGTCACAAAGGTCGATAGTCAGCCTTTAACGGGTCAGATGCCATTGTTCTAAAGCACGTAGACGCATTCCACGGTGTGAACGAGCCTCCCTCTTTTTGTTCAGGCAGAAAAGTACGGTTGTAAAGATTGGTTTTATAAAGCGATTGATGTTTATCCAATTGTACGTGAAGGGGGTGAAGGAATAACAACTTTTGGACAACGTGTTAAAAAGGCGTGGAAAAATATCAATGAAATAAAGCCGAAAAAAGATGAAAAATGAATAAACATCTCTTGATGGTTGAAAAGGCAGTTATGAACTGGTAGAATATGGGGGGAAAATGGGTCGGGTTAGAACGAAGCATAAAAAAGTAATTGAGTTATTTAATGAAGAAACAGGGGAAGTAGTCAGAACAATCTGTTTCCGTAACTCAAAAGAGTTTGACAAATTTACAAAAGGTTTCAAAGCGATGAGATACCCAGGTTATGTTTGGAGATATAGTGGTAAAGGGAAAAAGAAGGAAGAATGAAACACCAAACCAATAAAGGGAAATACTGTAACGCAGCGGGGTGTACCAATAAAGCCAGAGTGAAAGGATTGTGTGCGGTGTGTTATGCTCTGAAGAGAAAAAAGGAGACGAAAGGTGAATAACCATCTCTTGATAGTTTGAGGTAGGAAAAAGAATGATATGCCCAAAGTGTGGTGGTGATACATTTATTATGGTTTCTGATGCAGTTTTAAAATGTGAATGTGTTAGGACAGGACATATGTCCCTTCTGGTGATACCCTTAAACAACAAGGGGCTGGACATATGTACCTTTACGATGGCAAACTCTACTTCACAAAAGACCACGTATCTCTCCTGAAAACGGAACCAGAATACGTCAAGCAACGATACCATGCAATCGCAAACGCTACATTCTCCAAAAACAACATCATCAGAGAAAAGATGGCGCAAAACCTCGGTCTTAGCATGCGCCATTTCAACCGTCTTCTGAAAAGATACTACGAAAAAGGAATACCTGGCGTGCGAAATAGATCAACACGACCACACAGAAGTCCAAACCAAACTGGCCAATGGCTTGAAGAGCTCGTCATAAAAGTCCGGGAAAAAACAGGATTCGGCTCCTTCCACCTCGCACAAATCATCAACATCAGCATGGAAAACCAAGGACGACCAGAGCGGATGACGCCCCGTACTATTTCAAGGATCTTGGTGCGACAGGGCATCATCGAATCTGAGAGACGCGCAAAGACCGAATGGAGACATTTCGAATGGGGACATCCCAACCATCTCATTCAAGGCGACCTGACGATGTTCAACGGCATCCCTCTCCTCACCATGGAAGATGATTACTCCCGCCGGGGATGGGCGATCAGACTAAAAGACCAGAAAGATACCACGGTCGTCAAAGGAATGAGAACACTCCTAAGGATCAGGTACGATAACCTCCTCACAGACAATGGCTCTCAATTCAGCAGGAAGAACCAAACCATCAGAAAATACTGCGAGGACCACATCAACGAAAAACACATCTGGACGAGCGTGCATCATCCACAGACCATGGGGAAACTCAGCGCCTTCCAGAAAGGATTGAAACGATTTCTCTACCATAACCTTGGAACATCCAGAGATGAACCGGACATCGATCATTACATCGATGTCTACGTTCATTGGTATAACAACGGGAAATACCACTCTGCTATTGCAACGTATCCTGAGGAACGTTACTCAGGGCAACGTGATATTGAATGGTATAATCATCTTGTCAAAAGTCTTAAATTAGAAGATATCCTTGTCGTGTCTCACTAGAAGGGACATATGTCATGTCCCTACACAGTTTTAAAATGTGAAAATTGTGGATATGTTTATAGCATAGAGAGCGAAAAATGAATAAACATCCCTTTGTTTTTCAACATCTTTTTATCATAATTTAGCTGATGGTTGGTTTTTTAAAGAAACAGTTATTATGAAATTGTAGGTTTGAACGGGAAAAAAATTATGACAGAAAAAACAACAGAAGTGGGAACAGCTGAAAAAAGAAGAACTGATGAAAACGTAATCTATGTTGGACACAAACCTCCGATGAGCTATGTACTCGCAGTAGTGACACAGTTTAACGCTAGTGGTTCGGATGAGGTTATACTAAAAGCAAGAGGCAGGGCGATAAGTACCGCGGTAGATGCAGCAGAGATAACCAGAAATCGGTTTGTTACAGACGCAAAAATCAAAGACATAAAAATCGGCACTGAAAGTATCACCAATGAAGAAGGGAGAACCTCCAATGTCTCTTCAATGGAAATAATCTTAACCAAAAAAGGGTAAATGGGGGAACAACAAGGTTACAGGATAATGCCTATATCTAGTTTTTTTGTGATTTCCTTGTAGCGATTTCGAATAGTAACCTCGGTGACACCTGCGACATCTGCTACCTCGCGTTGCGTTCTCCGTTCACCGCAAAGTACCGATGCGATATAGAGAGATGCGGCTGCTATGCCTGTGGGGCCACGCCCGCTGGTCAGTTCTTTCTTTGTCGCTTCCACGAGTATCTCTAAAGTCTTCGCTTGAACATCCGCGCTTAACTTTAACTCGCTGCAGAACCGTGAGATATAATCCCGGGGTATGGTGGGCAGCAATTTTAATTCTAATTCACGGGCGATATAGCGATAGGTTCTCCCTATCTCCTTCCGTGACATATGTGCGACACTGGTTATTTCATCAAGTGTCCTCGGTACATGACACTGCCGACAGGCGGCATATAACGATGCAGAAGCAACGCCTCCTATACTTCTGCCTCGTACAAGATTCCTTTTTGCTGCTTTACGATAGACCATCGCTGCAGTTTCTCGGACGGTCCTCGGAAGACCCATCCCAGAGGCCATGCGGTCCAACTCAGAGAGAGCAGACGCAATGCTTCTCTCCGTTGCATCGCTGATTCTGATACGCCGCTGCCATTTACGTAATCGGTAGAGCTGCGCTCGGTTTCTGGTGGGAATGGATTTTCCGTAGGAGTCCCTGTTTTTCCATCCTATTGTCGTACTGAGTCCTTTGTCATGAATGGTATACGTCATTGGTGCCCCGGTTCGTGCTCGTTTTTCCTGTTGGTCGCTATCAAATGCTCGCCATTCAGGTCCATGATCAATGATCTCTTCATCAAGAACAAGCCCGCAATTTCTACACACTAATTCTGCCCGAGAGTAATCTTTACTAAGATGGGTACTCCCACATTCAGGACATTGAGCAATCTCCTCTATCGTCTGTTTTTCTTTTTTAACCAAAACAAATCAAATCCCTGATATTCTCCAATTAATCAGTTGAGTCATATAAATACTCACACATAGGAGTTTTTGAGGATTTTCTTATGAAAAAGAACACCTACCTCTTAACACTCTTTAAGCGAGAAATCCCCAAACTTTAGTTTGGAGGATGAATCGCATCATGCTTTTTTCAAGAACTTATTGATTTACTCTTGGACAGGCGCGCCCGCCTGCCGGTGGGTGTCATGAGAACCTGTCCAGGAGCACAAAATAATGGAGTTAGTTAGCGGAAGCTATAGCGTAGGCCAGAATCTCTACCACCTTGATTGGTGCCCCAAGTACAGATACAATATGTTTAGGGGCAAGAAGAATAAAAAGCTTTGCGAAGACATTTTACATGAAGTAGCCGCAAGGCATAACATAGGGATGATCGAGTTGAGTGTGATGCCTGACCATATCCATACGGTTGTGCTAATCCCACCAACGATGAGCGTCTCAAAAGCATTGCAACTACTGAAGGGAGCTTCTTCCTATGAGTTGTTCAGACGACAACCCTTGTTTCGATATCGGTACGCACGTGGAAGCTTCTGGAGTCCAGGAAAATTTTACCGTAGTGTCGGCGACGCAGATACAACGACTGTATTGGAGTACGTTAGAAATCAACGGCTTCAACAGGCATCTCTTGATGATTATCCAAACCCGGGGATTCCGGGGACATGAAGCCCCGCAATTTATTGCGGGGAGCAGTCACCAGATTGGTGTTTTCATTGCTGAAATACTGAATACCTTTGAGCAGGAAAAATGAAGAAAACTATAAGTTATGCTCCATAATATAGAACAGGGTATTTCTTTGCCACCACCAGTCGTCAAAACAATACGAGATGAAATATATTGGCAATATGCAAAACTGATTTCGAAATCCGCTGGTTTTGGGATTAATCAGCGAGCATTTCAAATGGAACGATTTCTTGCTCTTCGAGATGGAAGAATTCACTGGTCATCTACCATACGAGAATGGGTTAAAGAACATGAAAAACCTGATGAATGTATTTACTGTGAGGTAAAAGGAGATTTGACCGTAGAGCATATTCTTCCACAATGTTGCAGGGGTCCTGATACTCCTGATAATGCGATTAAAGTCTGTAAAAAATGCAACTCAAGTAAAGGTGGTAAACGACTTTATGAATGGATTGGGATAAAAAATAAGGATAAAATTCCTAGAATTGCTGAAGGTAAATATCTTAAATTACTCTATGAACTTCATGAAAAAAAAAGGTACTCTACATACTACTAAGGAGGATTTAACGGTTCAATTATGCCCAAAATGCGATATGTCAAATCTCTGTAAAGCAGAAGGTCATGAAGGGATAATGACAGTGTACTGTCTTGAGGGGGTATTTACCAGAAAATAATCATGATTACCTGATTAGAAATCAGAAGGAATATTTTTTTATCATTGATAATACAGAACTTACTATCATCACCGATCCCATCAGGATTATCGGTTTCGATCACTTGACAGATTTTTACAAATCGTTTTCAAGAAAAAAAAATTCAATATATAAAAAATATAGAATATCCTCCTAATTAAACACAAATTTAATAACTATCATATCTATATTTCTTATTAATGGAGTGATAAAATTGAGTAACTATGAAAAAATATTAATGTTGGCAGTTACGAGAATGGAGAACCAGTTTTGCGTAGCAGGGGTAAACGAAGCAAATGCTTGGAAAAGACCTGTTCGATTGCCTACATTTTATTTATTAAAAGATGATATTTTTCAAGACGGTGTTTGTGTTATTAAACACTATAATGTAGTAAGATACATATCCAAAGGCTCTTTACAAAATAGTCCACAATCAGAGGATTTTTTAGTAGATTGGTCAAATCGACCGACAATTCAAACTTCATTAGATGAACAATCTCGATTAAAAATATTTAAAAAAATTGATGAATCAAAAAAAATTGATGAAATTGATGAAGGTATATATCATTATCTAATTGAAAATGATAGATCTTTGATTATGATAAAACCAGATGAAATTCTCTCTTGTACGTATGAACTAGCTGAAGGCAAAGGATTTAAAACTAGGTTGATATTTGAATTAAATAATATTGATTATAATCTTTCTTGCACCGATCTTCGATGGAGAGCATATATGAAAGATGAAGTAAATCGTAGTACTAGTACGCAATTATTAAAAGAGAGAGATGTATATTTAACAATAGGATTGACAAGAAAACCATTTCAAGGTCGAATTTGGCCTATGGTCGTTGGATTTCATATAATACCAGATTTAGAAAATATCGAAATCGATTACAATAATTTGTGAATATATGAAAAATAAATTAGTATATTCCCTGGGACATAGCAATGTAGATATCAAGGAATTTTTAAATGCACTTAAAAAACTGAATATCCAGCATATCCTTGATATTAGAAGTGTGCCAAAAAGTGCATATGTACCACATTTTAATAAAGAGAACCTTGAAGAAGAACTCACAGAAAATAAAATAGGGTATACCTATTGTGGTCATACTGTCGGTGGACGACAAAGTATTGACTTTTTTGAATACAGTAAATCAACACAATACCAGGAAGCAATAAAACAAATGGAACGAATAATAGACAGAAAAAATTGTGCAATAATGTGTAGTGAAAAAGATTTCAGAAAATGTCATAGAAGATATGTATCGGATAGCCTTATACGAGACGGTTATGAGGTAATTCAAATAAAGATAGACAAAGATTCACCAGTGAAAAAAACTCAACAGATATCTTTCGTTTCTGCAGCGGATTATAAATAATGGCGTGGAGTATGAAAACATTATTTACGATAGGATATACGCAAAAAAGTTTAAGGGAATTTGTGACTTTACTTAAAAATAACAATATAGAAAAATTAATTGATATCAGACTAAAGAATAAATCTCAACTCGCAGGGTTTGCAAAAGGAGAAGACCTGAAATTTCTTCTAAAAGATCTGTTAGGTATTAAGTATTCATATCAACCGCTGCTCGCTCCGACTGAAGAAATGCTCAAAAAATATAGAGCTGATAAAAATTGGGATGATTATGTTACTTCTTTTACCCATTTGATGCAAAAAAGAGATATGCTAAATATCCTAAAACGAGAGATGCTTGATGCCGATAGAGTTTGTTTATTATGTTCTGAAGATGTTCCTAAACAATGTCATAGAAGACTACTTGCTGAAAATTATAAACAATTTGATGACTCTATCGAAGTCATTCATTTAAGTAAAAAAGATTTAAAAAATTTATAGAGCTATCTAATCTCCTTTTCTAATTAATTCCTTAATTTACTTAACCTAGCACATCCTTTATCCCCTGAGTTTCGCACTTGAATAAAT
>JAFNFT010000014.1:0-14097 GCA_017885605.1 Methanobacteriota archaeon
CCCCTATTTATAATTATTGGTAACTTACCAACATCACGCCAATGTCAGAAAAAGTGATATATGATGAAAATCCTCAATTGAAAAATGTATTATATTGAATGTACTATTATTATCGTTGGTTGTAAAAATCACTTCTTGGAACAATCACTCAGAACCAGACCATGAAGATGTATACCGTATGTTTTTAAAAGGGTTTACAAACCCAAATTACACAATATATCATATGAAAAGGATGCATTCGTTTACCTATTCTTTTCTATCTGACTAAAATATAAGGGCACAAACATAGCGATGTGTAACAAATAATGAAAAATTTTGATACTCTGCCGATACTTCTAATTTCTTATATGTAATGCAACCCAATACACTTACATTAGTAAAACTTTTCACATAAAAATGTGTATGAAATGTATCGTTATCATAAACATAAGAGCCAAATCCAATGACTGTTACTTTTTCAACTGGTTCACAAATATACTGATAAGAATTATCATAAAACCCTCCATCTTCTATAACTGCATCTACAGTTACAAAACCAAAAAATAGTATAAACATAGATTCATTTGCGTTGGCTGTTTTTTCTTTTTCTTCAGATGAATCATGAAATGTAATTGAGTTACTATCGCTAATTGTTGCACTCGCAATTGTTGTACTTACTATCGTTAAAAGCATTACAATTGCCATGATAATAGCATAAAAAATATTTGTCTTATGTTTGTATACCATATATTTTTCCTACTTTGTACAATTATATAACACAGTTTCCCTTTAAAAATTTATCCTTAAGAACTTAAAAATCAACAACTCCAATTTCCCAACGAAGATTTCCCAACTCTATATTACACAGAACCCAGAGCAATAACATTTATATACCAATTCTTTTATGCCTTACTTCCTTGTCCCTACCAGACATGATCGGGCAATTCTCCAAGAATCCCGGTAAGAAACAATCTCAACGATTTTTGATTGTTTCGGAAATGTCACGGTTGAGACGCAATGAGAATACAATCTAATACAGACTAGATAAAAACAGAGGATAATATTATGGCAAATATCCACAAACCAAAACGAGGGTCACATGGCTATTGGCCACGGAAACGAGCAAAAACAGAAACACCCCACATTAAAAGCTGGGCAGAAGGGGACGACAAACCAAAGATTCAAGGATTCTTTGGGTACAAAGCTGGAATGACCCATGCATTCATCATCGATTACCGACCAACCTCGACAACCTCAGGTAGAGAAGTAAAAATGGCTGTCACTGTTGTTGAGACACCACCCATGAAAGTCGCAGCAATACGAGCATACCAAAAGACAGCGTATGGATTACAATGCGTTGGTGAAATCTGGGCGGAAAAACTCGATTCTGAATTAGCACGCAGAATACCGCTTGTGAAAAATCCGAAAGAAAAAAATTGGGATCTCACCAAAGATGCCGATGAAATCCGAGTGATTCTCTACACACAACCAAAACTTGTCACCGGGACAACCAAGAAAGCACCAGAAATCAGTGAGGTAAAAATTGGTGGGGGGACTATGGAGGATCAAATCAAATACGCAAAAGAGATCATTGGAAAAGAACTGAAGATTAACGATGTCGTCAAAGAAGGAGACATGCTCGATACCATAGCCATTACCAAGGGGAAAGGATGGCAAGGCACCATCAAAAGACATCATGTTAAACTCTTATTACATAAAAACTCAAAACACCGAAGAATGATTGGAACCGCTGGTTCCTGGCATCCAAGCTGGGTACAAGCAACAGTCCCACAAGCAGGACAAATGGGGTACCATCAACGCACTGAATATAACAAGCGTGTCTTAAAAATCGGGGAAAACGGCGAGGAGATCACTCCCGCAGGCGGATTCCCAAACTACGGCGTGGTACGAAATTCCTACATTATAATTCACGGCTCCATCCCTGGGCCAGTCAAACGTCTCATTGGGATGCGAGATGCAGTACGGTATCAGCGTGGTGTGAAATTCCAGAAAGCAGAAATCACCTATATATCCACAACCAGTAAACAGGGGGCATAAAGATGACGAAAGTAAACCTCTACGCTCTAGACGGAACAGTCAAAGAAAAAATCGATTTACCAAAAATCTTTGAGACACCCTATCGCCCTGATATCATTAAAAAATCATTCGAGGTGATTCATTCCAATCAACGACAACCATACGGGTCCGATCCCTTAGCAGGAACCAAACACGCGGTCGCATCGGTCGGAAAAGGCAGAGGTATGTCCCGGGTACCACGGTTGACACAAGGACAGGCAGCAGCACTCGCCCCATGTGTTGTCGGCGGGAGACGTGCCCATCCCCCAAAAGTAGAACGGAATTGGAAAGAAAAAATGAACAAAAAAGAAAACCAACTCGCTCGAAATTCAGCTCTTGCAGCGACCGCAGCCAAAGAGATTGTCACAAAAAGAGGACATCGTTTTAACGAAAAAGTAACCCTACCTATTGTCATCGAAGATGACTTTGAAAATATTAAAAAAACCAAGGAAGTCATAGAAGTCTTAGAGAAAATTGGTATCGACTTGGACATCCTGCGGTCAGCAAACGGAAAGCACGTGCGTGCCGGCAAAGGAAAAATGCGAGGACGACGGTATCGCGTTCCAAAATCCCTACTTATCGTTTCATTAAAAAAAGGATTGGAAAAAAGCTCCGAAAATCTCAGCGGTGTCGATATCACAAAACCACAACAACTCAATATCGAGCTTCTCGCACCAGGCGGAATTGCCGGCAGACTAACAGTTTTTACTAAATCCGCATTAACACAACTAGGAGGCGCCAAATAATGACCATGGATCCCTATTCAATCGTGCTCTATCCATTTGTGACCGAAAAATCAATGAGTCATATGGAAAAAAACAATGCGTTAGAGTTTGTGGTGAAAAGAACCGCGAACAAAGAACTAATAAAAAAAGCAGTTGAAAAGATGCTTTCTGTAAAAGTAAAATCGGTAAACACACGCATAACAAGCAAAGGAAAACACGCGACTGTCGTCTTCATGCCTGAATATAAAGCAGAGGACCTCGGGATGCGCATAGGAGTCTTCTAAAGAGGTGAACAATGGGGAAAAATCTTATCCAACAACGTCGAGGACGGTTTCGAGGTCGATACAAGGTCCCGTCACATAAATATCGTGGGAATATTCAATACACGAATGACAGAAACACAAAAGGTATTGTGGAAGGTCTTATTCATGACCCCGGACGAAGCGCACCTGTTGCTCAGGTGAGAATGGAGAATAACAAAAAAGTACTAATAATAGCCACCGAAGGAACCTCCGTTGGCCATGAGGTGAAATTCACAGCAAGTAAAGCGGACTGTGAACTTGGGAACATCATGCCAATCGGAAATATTCCAGACGGGTACCCTATTTTTGATATTGAAATCAAACCGGGAGATGGAGGTAAAATGGTACGAGCGGGTGGGAGTGGCGCATATGTGATCTCCCATGACGCACATAAAACAATCATTCGCCTTCCCTCAGGTCAATTCAAAACATTAGATTCTTTATGCCGAGCAACCGTTGGAGTTGCTGCCGGTGGTGGACGGCAAGATAAACCGTTCATGAAAGCAGGGAAAAAATGGCATGCATCACGCGGCAAAGGAAGAAACTATCCAGTTGTACGTGGTGTCGCGATGAACCCGGTGGATCATCCTCACGGGGGTGGAAGCCATCAACATGTGGGAAAACCAAGTTGTGTCCCACGTGGTGCACCACCTGGTAGAAAAGTTGGAAACATTGCTGCCAGGAGAACTGGAAGAAGGTAACGACCATGGCACAAATCAAATTTGGATCAGCAGCGAAAAGCAGACGGAAAAGAGAGAGAAAAAAAGTTGAGATTCGAAAAAAGGAATTCCAATATCATGGAAAAACCATTGAGGATCTTCAAAAACTCTCTGTCGAGGAATTACTGCCGATGCTTACCTCACGATCCCGCAGAACGTTAAAACGAGGGCTATCCAAAGATGAGAATAAATTAATGAATGATATTAAGAAAACAAAACAAGGGGACATAATAAAGACCCATTGCAGAAATATGATTGTCTTACCTAGTTTTGTTGGTCACAATATCCTCGTCCATAACGGGAAAGATTTCGAACGAGTGAATATTCAACCCCAGATGATCGGGCATTATCTTGGAGAATTTGCATTAACCCGTAAAAAAGTAAAACATACAGGACCTGGTGTTGGAGCTACCAGAGGTTCTAAATTCATGCCATTGAAGTGATGAGCCATGCCAAAATATTCAGCTGAGAAAGACTCAGAAAAAAGCGCACGAGCCTATGGATACGAACTGCATTGTTCCCAGAAAGACTCGATGAACCTTGCCCATGCATTACATGGAATGACGATCGAGAAAGCAAAAAAGTATCTCGAAGAGATCATCGCATTGAAACGAGCGCTTCCTGCCATCTACCATAAGAAGAAACGATTGCATCAAAAGGGGATAGGACCAGGAAGCTTCCCAGAAAAAGCGGCACGATATATGCTCAAGGTCGTCGAAAATGCGGAGAACAACGCGGAATACAAAGGGTTTGACGTTGATAAAATGAAAATTGTCCACATCTCAGCCTATCAAGGAAGGATCATCCGAGGGACCATGCCACGAGCCCATGGCAGGGCGACCGATAAAAATGAAACGACAACCGATGTCGAAATCATTCTTGAAGAGGTAAAATAATGGCAAATGAACGCAAGTTTATCAGAGAGAATGCCAAACGATCGTTGATAAAAAAGTTCCTCGTCAAAGAAATCGAAGGATCTGGTTTCGGCGGGATGAGCATCCAGCGAACCCCAATAGGCACCAGAGTCAACATCCTTGTTGAGCGACCCGGTATGGTCATTGGGAAGAGTGGGGCAAAAATCAAAGATCTCACTGATTCCATTCGTACTAAATTTAATGTCGATAACCCACAAATTGAAATACAGGAAGCAGGCTCAAACGCATCCCTGAACGCTCAGATCATGGCAGAGAAACTTGCGGAAGCACTCGAACGAGGATGGCATTTCAGACGGGCGGGGCACTCTACGGTGAGACGGATTATGCAATCTGGCGCAAAAGGTTGCCAAGTGATTCTCGCAGGCAAATTGACTGGAGAACGACATCGAACAGAGAAATTCACTGAAGGACATGTAAAATATTGTGGTGAAACCGCAAAACTAGTCATGGATATCGGGCTAGCAACCGCGAAATTAAAACCGGGGGTGCTTGGAGTGAAAGTCAGAATCATGAGACCGGATGCAAAACTCCCTGATGAAATTACTTATAGACTTGCTGTGAAAGAGGAAGTAAAACCAGAAGTAAAAATCGAGGTAAAACCACCAGAAGTAAAACTAGAGAAAAAAACCGATATCAAGAAGATTACAAAGATTCCAGGAATTGGCCCATCGGTGTTGAAAAAACTCGAAAAAGCAAAGATTACCTCCCTTGAAGAATTATACACAATGAACCTTGATGATCTCATTGCGATTGATGGTATCGGAAATAAAACCGCTGAATTAATAGTGAAAAACATTAGAAAATTATTAGAAGAGGGTACTGAAAATGGCTCTTAAGGTAAAAGAACTCAGACAGATGAACCCCGAAGAACGGAGTGAAAAACTGAAAGAATTTAAAGAAGAACTTATGCATGAGCGTGGAATATCTGCCATGGGCGGATCGTCACCATCCCCCGGAAAGATAAGGCAGATACGACAATCCATTGCAAGGATTCTTACGATCATGCAGGAGGAAGGAGAACATAAATGAGTGATATATGCCCAAAATGTGGCCTCCCGAAAGAGATCTGTGTCTGTGAAGAGATAGCGCGAGAACAGCAAAGCATCACTATCGCGGTTGACAAGAGACGGTATGGAAAGACGATGACCGTCGTGGACGGTCTGAACCCCCATGACCTTGACATGAACGCACTAGTCAGCAACCTCAAATCGATCTGCGCCTGCGGTGGAACCATCAAGGAAGGCAGAATTGAATTACAGGGAGATCACCGAGCAAAAGTAAAGGGCGCATTGGAGAAACTCGGATTCACAGTTGACGTGATCTAAAAAACTAACTGACGCACACACTGCGCCAAGGAAGTAGCCTCAATGGAATATGAGCCGATCACCAGCGATGAACTCATCGGCAGAACGGTCACCATCATCGAATGTACCGATCTATCCTGGGTAAATCAATCGGGACTCATCATCGATGAGACACAACATACGTTCCTCATCGAAACCGAAAAGAAACAAAAACGAATCGCAAAGCAAACAGCAACGTTTGCATTTGAATATCACGGTAAAAAAATCATCGTGAAAGGAACACGACTTATCTATCGACCTGAAGATAGAATAAAAAAGACAAGGTGAAGACATTGGCAGAAAAAAAGCAAGCACGAGACATAGGGTTGAATGTTAAACCACCCAGCTCTAGCTGTAATGATAAAGATTGTCCATTTCATGGGACATTACCTGTAAGAGGACAGGTAATCATGGGAACGGTAGTTTCAACCAAAAGGCAAAACACAGTCTCTATCGAAAGAGAATTTATGCATTACGTGAAGAAATACGAGCGGTACGAAAAACGGACATCGACCTATCATGCCCACTGTCCGCCCTGTATGAATCTCACGACAGGCGATACAGTACGCATTGCAGAATGTCGACCATTAAGTAAAACCGTGTCATTTGTGACTGTTGAAAAAGTATAAAATTGGTGAAAGAACATGAAAGGAATAGCGGGTAGAATGATGCGAGGGTTGCCGGTAGGCGCCCGTTTAACTTGTATTGATAATACTGGTGCAAAAGTTGTACAAATCANNGGTGTTCATCGTCGAACCCCAACCGCTGGCGTTGGTGATTTGGTAATAGTGAGTGTAAAAAAAGGAGCAACGGAGATGAGACGGCAGATCTTAAAGGCAGTCATCGTCCGTCAGAGACGCCCGTTCCGACGCCCTGATGGCCTCATGGTTCAATTTGAGGATAACGCTGCAGTATTAATGACAGATACTGGAGAAACAAAAGGAACGATGATTAAAGGCCCTGTCGCAATCGAAGCGGCAGAACGATGGCCAAAGATAGCTGCGTTAGCAGCAACAATCCTGTAAAGTGAGTGATATGATATCAATAAAACCAAGAAAACAACGATACATGCTCCATAACGCACCTCTTCATAAAAAGAGGAAATGGATTTCTTCGCATCTCGCGGAAAACCTCCTGTTGAAATATGACCGACGGAGTCTGCCGGTTGTGAAAGGAGACACCGTTAAAATCATGCGTGGAAACTACCGGGGGCATGAGGATAAAATCTCAAAAGTCAACGTACGAGACCAGACGGTAGAAATTGAAGGTGCTACCATCACCACTGCGAAAGGAACAAAGATAGCTAAACCAATCCACGCAAGCACGTTACTCATAACGAAATTAAATATCACTGATAAATGGCGACGGCGGAAACTCGAGAGCGGACTTTCAGAGACAGCGAAGAAAGAAATCGAAAGAGAAGCAGCAGAGCAACTCAAGGCTATTGAGGCGGAGAAGAAAGCAGCAGAAGAGACAGCCAAGGCAGAGGAAGTAGTCAAAGCAGCGGAAAAACAAAAAGAAGAGACACAAGAGTCCCTCAAAGAAGAGGAAACAACACAGACCCCTGAAGAAATCATTAAGTCAGAGACCGAAGAAGAAAAACCGGAAGAGAAAATCGAAAAAAGCGACGCTGAGCCACCGAAAAAGAAACCAGCAACAAAAAAATCTCCCTCTAAAAAAACAACAAAAAAGAAAAAAGAAGAAGGTGAAACATGAGTAAACACCTGAAAAGACTCGCAGCACCACGAGTATTAAAACTCCATAGAAAAGAACGTGCATTTACGATTCGCGCTGCACCAGGCCCCCATCCGTTAGAACAAGCGATTCCCCTTGGATTACTCGTACGAGATTATCTTGGTTTATGCGACACCTATAAAGAAGCGCGAAAAATCGTATCCAATGGAGATATCCTCGTTGATGGAGTGAAACGTAAGAACTTCAAATTCCCCGCTGGATTCATGGATGTTATCTCTATTCCAAAAATGCGCAAGAATATTCGAATCCTCTACGATAGAAACGGAAAACTCACACTCACTCCCATATCGGAAAGCGACGCTGAATGGAAACTCTGTCGAATACAAAATAAAACAATAATCAAAGGAAAAAAAATTCAGCTCAATTTTCATGATGGAAAAAACAAACTCGTCGAGAAAGACGAATACAAAACAGGAGATGTCCTTAAAATCGCGTTTAAGGAAAATAAAATCGATGAGGTATATAAGTTTGATAAAGGAACAATATCAATGATCATTGGTGGATCGCATATCGGGGAAATCGCTAGTATCGAAGAAATTCAGGTTGTTGCCTCATCAAAACCAAATCTCGTCAATCTGAAAGGAGAAAAAGAATTTTCCACTATCGCCCAGCATGTGTTTCCTATAGGGAAAACCAAACCTGCTATCACGCTTCCTGAGGTGAAGATGCAATGAGCGCAAAGAAGACGACTACATCAAAGACTCATAAATCAGCAACGCGTTCAAAAAAATCTGCTTCCAAGAAAAAAGTAACAAAACACCCTATGAAACCACACGTCGCAAAAGTGACGGTGAACATTGGTGTCGGCGAAGCAGGTGAAAAACTTAAAAAAGCAGAATCAGTTTTAGAAGGAGTCACAAAACAAAAACCGGTGCAAACCCTCTCAAAAACAACCAATAAAGACTGGGGGTTGCGAAAATTCATGCCTATCGGTTGTAAAGTCACCCTGCGAAAGAAAGCCGCTGAGACATTTTTAATCAATGCATTAAAGATCAGGGAGAACAAAATCTCAGAGTATTCATTTGATAATCAAGGAAATTTCTCGTTTGGGGTACCAGATCATACGCTCTTCGAAGGACAAAAATACGATCCTAACATCGGCATCTTTGGGATGGATATCTGTGTCACCGTTGAAAATCCAGGATATCGAATTAAACATCGTCGGATTGACCGACGGAAAATCCCGCAACGCCATGAACTACACAGAGAAGAAACCATGAAATTTATCACGGAAAAATTTAACGTAGAGGTCGTAGAATGAGGATCAAAGAGCGAAAGAAAATGTACGGTAGGAAAATAGGATGCGAACAATGCGGCAGAAAACGTGGGATCATACGACGCTATGGACTTCATCTTTGCAGACAATGCTTCCGAGATAAAGCAGAAGAATTGGGTTTTAAAAAATATGATTAGAGGTTGTTGAAGATTATGTTAAACGATCCATTGGCAGATGCATTATCAATCATCAGAAACGCGGAGATACGTGGAATCCATACATGTATCATCCGACCCTCATCAAAACTCGTTGGCGGAGTCCTTCATCTATTAAAAGAGAAAGGGTACCTTGGGAATTTCGAGTATGTCGAGGACGGTAAAGCAGGTATTTATCAAGTGGAACTCCTCGGAAGCATCAATAACTGCGGTGTCATTAAACCACGCTATCCTATCAAAGTCCAAGAGATGGATAAATGGGAGGCNNTACTGAAGAGTGAGATTTATGGCAAAGACAGCTGATATAAAAGAAGAAATTAAAATCCCAGACGGCGTACAAATCACTGTTGAGCAGAAAACCGTTTCTGTGAAAGGTCAAAAAGGATCGATGTCAAAGCTTTTGTCTCATCCTAAGATAGATCTTGCGGTCAACGGTAACATTGTACAGATTTCCTGTTCACAGTCACCTCATCGAAAAGAAAAAGCATTGATTGGCACCTATAAAGCCCATATCAGAAACATGATCAAGGGCGTCACCCAGGGATATGAATGTCAGATGAAAACAGTGTTCTCCCATTTTCCTATAAAAACCAGTGTTGACGGAAACCAACTGGTGATTCAGAACTTCCTAGGTGAGCGATTCGCTCGACGAGCAGATATCCTTGAAAACATCAAAGTTGAGGTCAAAGGAGAAATCATTATACTCACCGGCATCGACAAAGAGAAAGTTGGACAAACAGCAGCGAATATCGAACGGGCAACAAAGGTAAAAAACAGAGATATCCGGGTGTTTCAAGATGGAATCTATATCACAAAGAGAGGATAAACTATGACAAAAGAAGCGGTTTTAAAAGAGTTTGAGGCACTAAAAGGTGTCGGCAAAGCAAAAGCAAAACTCCTCTACGATAATGGATTTGATTCCATGGATAACCTCAAAAAAGCAAAGTTAAAGGACCTGACAAAACTGAAAGGAATAACAGAGAAAAATGCAAAAGAAATCCTTGGTCAACTCAAAGAGAAAAAAGAAAAACCAGCCAAAAAAACCAAAGAGCTAAAAGAAGAAAAAAAAGACACTGAAGAAACCAACGAGAAGAAAATACATGACGTTGAAATCGTTGAGGAAAAAAAAGGAGTCTATAAACCAAAAATAAAGCCACAGCTCGACAACAAACAAAAAGAGCAACTAGTGATACGACGACAAATCAAGAAGCGAACCCCACATTTCCTGCGAGATGAAGGATTCCGATATAAACGCATTCCGAAGAACTGGCGACGCCCTACAGGATATACATCAAAACTGCGCATCAACTTGAAGTATCGACCCAGCAAAGTACGCGTAGGTTTTCGTGCACCAAAGATAGTCCGGGGATTACACCCATCTGGTTTTGAGGAAGTGATGATTCACACGGTGAAAGAACTCGAGACGATTGATCCGAAGAAACAGGCGGTACGCATAGGTGGTACCGTTGGAACAAAGAAACGTCTCGACATTGCGAAACGAGCCGGCGAATTAGATATTAGGGTTTTAAACATGAGGGAGTAACTATGACAGATTTACGGAATCAACGCAGAATGGCTGCGTCCATTATGAAATGCGGTGGAACAAAAGTGTGGATGGACCCCGATAGACTTGAAGAGATAGCCAAAGCAGTGACACGAAATGATATTTTGATTCTCGTGAACGGCGGCGCCATTAAAAGTATCCAAAAAAAAGGGAATTCCCGCGGCCGACATAAATATCTTCTCCATCAGAGGCAGAAAGGACGACGGACTGGCCAAGGGTCACGAAAAGGACCGAAACACGCACGGCTTCCGAAAAAAGAACAATGGATCCGAACCATTCGCCCGATCAGGACGTATCTGAAAGAATTGCGGCAGGACTCAAAGATCGACGCGCATACGTATCGGCAATACTACCGTAAAGCAAAAGGTGGTGTCTTCCGAAGTAAACAACATCTGAAATCACATCTGCTCACGGACAATATCATAAAGGAGGAGAAACAATGAAAGCAGGGCCCCGATACCACGTCAAGCCACGGAGACACCGGGAACGAAAAACTAATTACCGGTTACGGCTGAAATTGCTCCGAAGCAAGAAACCACGCATTGTCGTCAGAAAATCACTCAAAGCCATCCGTGTGCAGTTCGTCGAGTACAACCCTCAAGGGGATAAGATACTTGCATCCGCAGTTTCCAATGAATTGACAAAAGACTATGGTTGGAAATACTCTACTTCAAACACATCAGCAGCATATCTGACTGGTCTTCTCGCAGGAAAAAGAGCAATAGAAAAAGGAATCGAACATGGCGTTTTAGATATTGGTTTATATCATCCTACAGTTGGGGGCACATTATTTGCCTCATTGAAAGGAGTGCTTGACGCTGGGATTAAATGTCCCCATGATGCACAGATGCTGCCGAAAGATGAAAGAATCTATGGAGCACACATTAACAAAGAGATCAAACCGCTCGTTGGTAATATCAAAACAAAGATAAAAGGAGACAAAGAGGAATAAGTATGGCTGGACAAAGACGTGGAAATGCGCCCAGAGGACGACGCAGACAGTTTGATGAGGGAGCCGCCCCCGTCATATGGGCACCAAAGACCAGACTTGGAAAAATGGTGAAAAACGGCGAGATCTCCACCATGAACGATGCGTTAAAATCCGGGTTACCTTTGCGAGAACCTGAGATCGTTGATCTTCTATTACCAAGCGTCGAGGATGAAGTCATCGATGTGAAGATGGTACAGCGAATGACAGACTCAGGGCGACGAGTCAAATTCGTCATCACCGTTGCTGTTGGCAACAAAGATGGGTTCGTCGGTCTTGGTCAAGCAAAAGGAAAGGAAGTCGGTTTAAGCATCAAAAGAGCTATCGAAAATGCCAAGATGAACATGATTCAGATACGACGCGGGTGTGGATCCTGGGAATGCGGATGCCGGACCCCTCATACGATCCCGTTTTTAGTAACAGGAAAAAGTGGCTCTGTTGAAGTCACCTTTAAACCAGCGCCTCGCGGTATCGGGCTTGCGACCGGCGATGTCGCAAAGAAGATCCTCCGCCTCGCAGGAGTAAACGACTGCTGGGCGTTTACGGAAGGGAAAACAAAGACGGTTGTGAACTACGCGAAGGGTGTCTATGACGCCTTGAAAAAGAACGCTGAGATGAGGATCACTGAGAACGCGATGAATAAACTTGGTATCGTTCAAGGATGTATCGAGATACCCGTAAAAGAGGAACAAGCTGCCCCGGTTAAAACGGAGGGATAAATCCATGGTGTATGCAGTTATCAGAGTAAGAGGCACGGTGAACATAAAGCCTGACATTAAAAAAACAATGCAGTTGCTGCGGTTAACACGCGCGAACCACTGTGTGTTGTTAGAAGAAAATGATGTTTACAAAGGGATGCTTCAGATGGTGAAGGACTACACTACCTGGGGTGAAATCAATAAAGAAACGCTGACAAAGATGTTGTCCGTGAGAGGGAAACTGATTGGTGATAAACCTCTTACCGAAGAGTATCTCAAAAAGGCTGCACCCTATCACAGCTTTGAAAAACTCTCTGAGGCGATTCTAGCAAATAAAGTAAAATACAAGGACATACCAGAGGTAAAACCACTGTTTCGACTCAACCCACCAAAGAAAGGTCACCGGACGGTGAAACGATCGTTTGTGAACAAAGGCTCGTTAGGGTACCGAAAAGAGAATATCAACACACTCATCGAACGAATGCTATAAACAAGTGAAATATTCCAAAAGATTATTATAGGGATTCTATTTTATTGGGTGAATAAAGAGAAAGAGGGTGTTAGAAAGATGGAGGAAGTTCTCTACAATATTGAGATACATCGAATTGAGGGCAACTATATGGGGAAAATTTATTCTGACATAGATGGGGTAAAAGAATTCGAAAACAACCGAATCGACCGTTTACTGCGTGATATCATCGTCGATATGCAACTTGCGTTAGACGATGAGTTCTCTAGCAGAATGACCGCAACTGACATTCCTGAGTTTACCGATGAGATAAAATAAAAGCCTTCTGTTCTTTAAAAACCACATTCCTGTTGAAAAATAGGGTTATTTAAGGGATATATTTTTAAAGGTTTCTGTTATTTGGGCTTCTACCTATCCCGATGCTTCGGAGGAAGACTGTGTCATATACTCGCTTTGAAAAAGCTCGCATCATTGGCGCAAGAGCCTTACAACTTTCCATGGGGGCACCTACGATTCTAACAGATGTCCCTAAAGATATGATTGACCCCGTTGAAATCGCAATGCTTGAGTATGACGAAAATGCTATTCCTATTACGGTGAAACAGAAGGAGATTAAAGCGTAGATTTGAGGCACGACTATGACAGAAGAAAAACAACCAATGGAAACAGAACAAACGATGATGGTGTCTGAAGAAATCTATATGACATCAGGTGTCCATATCGGCACGAGGCAGAAAACCGCTGATATCAAAGAGTTCATCTACAAAGTACGGAACGATGGCTTGTACATCATTGATGTGAAGAAGACCGATGAGCGGATAAAAGCGTCTGCGAAGTTTCTTGCAAAATACGACCCAGCGAAGATCCTTGTTGTATCCGTCCGACAATATGGGCAAAAACCGGTCAGAAAACTTGGGGAAACAACGGGAATCCAGGTGCTGGATGGTCGATTTCAACCGGGGACATTGACAAATCCAAATGCGAAAACATTCCTTGAACCGGAAATCATTTTGCTGACGGACCCGCTGGCAGATATCCAGGCGTTGCATGAGGCAAAGAACATCGGTATTCCTGTGATTGCTTTGTGCGATACGAACAATGAGACAAAATACA
>JAFNFT010000014.1:14124-17700 GCA_017885605.1 Methanobacteriota archaeon
GAAGATTTCGAAGCGGAAATTTAAATAGTTTTTTGAAATCGTTGTTGACGGAAACAGCTCAAAGGAGATACCTTTGGAAGAAAAAATCACTGACAACATCATCCTTATCGGCACCGCTCATATTTCTGAGGAGAGTGTTCTTGAAGTACGCAACGCTATTGAGACCTATAAACCAGAGATTGTTGCAGTGGAGCTGTGCCAGCGTCGTTTTGAATCGATTACTAAGAAAGATAAATGGGAAAACACTCCAGTGACCGCTCTGATCAAATCCAATAACGCGTATTTTATGCTTGCACAAACCTTCCTTTCTTCGATCCAACGGAAACTTGGCGAGGAGTACGGCGTGGAACCTGGCTCTGAGATGATTGCTGCGATGCAGGAGGCGGAGAAATATCATCTGACCGTCGCCTTGGTCGATCGAGACATCACCGTGACGCTGAAGCGTGCCTGGCGGATGATGGGGGTTCGCGAGAAATTCAGAGTGGTATGGGAGTTTCTCAAAGCAATGATCGGGTATGACGAGGAAGAGCTAGAAGAGCTTGATTTAAAGGAACTGATGAAACAAGATGTTCTTTCTCAGATGTTGGAGGAGTTCAGTAAGATTGCACCAAGTGCGGCTAAGGTGCTGATTTCTGAACGGGATCAATACATTGCTCAGAAAATCTATGAGGAAAGTAAGAAAGGAAAAGTCGTCGCGGTCGTCGGCGCTGGACATATTAACGGTATCAAGAAACATCTGGAGAATCAACCGCTTCATGCGAACCTGCAAGAGTTAGAGCAGATCCCAAAGAAACGATTCAATCTGGTGAAGGTCGTAGAGATTGCCATCCCTGTGATTTTTTTTGGTCTGATCGGCTGGATTATCTATTCGACGGGGATTGACCCGTGGAATAAGATCAAAGATATCTTCTTGGTATGGTTTCTTATTCATGGGATCCTTGCTGGTGTTGGCGTCGCAATCGCACGGGGACATCCGCTCTCTATTCTCACCGCTTTTCTCGCAGCTCCATTCACATCGCTTGAACCGTTCTTTGCACCAGGATGGTTCGCTGGGCTCGTTGAAGCAAAAATGCGTAAACCAGTGATTAAAGATTTCCAGGAGCTTAGTAAGATTGAAAGTGTGCGTGGTTTTTTGAAAAACAAGGTCATCCGTCTTCTGATGGTTGTCGCGTTGGCAAATCTGGGTAGTATTATTGGAACGATTATCGCGCTGCCATGGATTCTGAGCCTTGGACTTGGCTAAATGTTTTTATCCAGCATCTTTATAACTCGTATCAATCGGCACGACCACTATGTCTGAGCGACAGAAGTTCTACACCTCATTTCATGATCTGTCCCCCAGGGAATATATGTATATCCCTGAAGGGAGCCTGCAGGTAGGAAAACCAGGGTCGTTTAGCAGGATTGAACTGGGTCATCTTTTTATAGCGATCGGGGTGCTTACTGTCGCATTTTCGTTTACATTTTCGAAAAATAGTCTTCTTTTTTTCCTTTTAGGGTCTCCAGTTAATGTTTGGAATTACTTTTATTATATGCAGTTCGCTTTTTTAGGTATTGTTACCGCGTTTTTTATTCATGAGCTTTCCCATAAATTCGTCGCACAAAAATATGGTCTCTGGTCCGAGTTTCGAATGTATCCACGTGGTTTACTTTTCTCTGTGATTATTGCTTTTTTCACGGGTCTTGTGTTTGCTACCCCGGGAGCAGTTATGTTTCAGGGAGGTGCAAGATCATTTGAAACAGGGAGGATTGCCGCGGCAGGACCCATATCAAATATTATTATTGCGGTGGTTACCTACGTTTTATATCATTTTATTTTTTTTGATATGGGATTTTGGGGAACACTTATTGGATTTATCTGCCTCGTAAATTTATTGCTTGCAACATTTAATTTATTGCCGTTCGGCCCTCTGGATGGGAAGAAAGTCTTGCTGTGGAGCGAAACAGTCTGGTTTATGCTGTTTTCTGTTTCTGTGTTATTGCTCAGTGGCATGTTTATTGGTGGGAATTTGTTGACGAATTTTTTTACTTAAAACCCCCGGGGGAAACGTATATATTGAACTTATCGGATAGATTCATTGGATGAAAACACTGGGTGTGTACACCAAGGATAGTTCATTATATCATGATATTATTAAAGAATTAAAAAAACGAAATGTCGCTTACGTCTCTTTGGCATCATCAGAGGACCTCCCAAGAAGAATTGGTGCTATTTTAACATCACAAAAAGAGTTCCACCGGATTTCGCTGAGCAAGAAAGTCGCTGCCGATGCCTACGATTCCATTGAGTATGCAATTGATCTTGCGGTTCAAAAACTCACAGGAAAAGAGTTGTACTCGAAGATCTCTATTGGCATTGACCCTGGAGAGCGACCTGGTATCGCGATCGTCTGTGATGATATCCTCCTACAGAAAAACCAGGTGGACAGCCCTGAAAAGGTTGTAGTGGAGGTAAAACGCTTTTTAAAATGCTACCCCTCCAAAGAAACCTATATCAGAATAGGACATGGGTCAGTGATCAACAGGAACCGCATCATTAATTCGCTGATTCCCTTAGAGGTACCCATTGAGATCGTCGATGAGACACGTACGACACCAGCGCAGCAGAAACGACGAAGTATCCGGAATAGCGAAGCAGCGGCTGCCATTGCACTGCTATCCGGTGGACGGGTGCAATCCACACTCCCCATTGAAACATCTCGAGGGGCGATTAAGAACATTCAGAGATGGAGCCGACAGCTTAGCGAGGGAAAATTTACGATCTCTGAGAAAACCGCGCTGCGAGTCTTAACTGGGGAACTGAGCCTGTTGGAAGCAATCGAACAAGAAAAAAAACTACCCTAGCACTCTCTTCCATCATCGAGCTCACAGGGGGCAGTATCTCCGAATGCAAAAAAATGAGAAAGAATCACCCTCTGTNNTTCTCTGATCTACTGAGTTCTGTTCCAAAAACCTTCGTTATCTGTTTTAGCTCCTGGAAACTGACAATTCTCTTATTGTGGACCTTATCGATAAATGCTTGTGCAGCTTCGTTTTCTTTTCCTTCGAGATAGAGGATGTTTTTCTTGTAAATATTTATTCGATGGATTGTTGGAAAATATTTCCGCAATGTCATGTAGCGACTTTGAAAGTGATTATCTGAAGAAAAAGCATATCCGTTCGTTAATAACTCCTGGAGTAAATCGAGTGTTTTCCCCCGGATACCTGGCCATCCACAGTGAGTACTAGGAACGTCCTTCGTCCAATAATATACAGTCGCTGATGCGACATGAAGCTCCTTTGCTATCTGAAACTTGGTTCTCCCAGCTTTGACTTTCCTTCGGATCCACGCTCTTTTCCCTGGAGAAATATACACTGGATTTCGTGTCATCATCAGGGAGTGTAATACCTTCTATAAAAAGATATGGAAAATCAGGTAGATTTAGGCACCTGACTTTCATTGTTTTAAGTCGCAGAAGATTACTTCGCTATGTTTTACTGAACTGCCACCAGGCTTCAAGATCCACATCATCATTTGTTCTCAGGATATTTCCTTCAAGATCTCTGAAAGCAGTGTAAACACGATACATACCTGCA
>JAFNFT010000015.1 GCA_017885605.1 Methanobacteriota archaeon
TCAGCCGCTATCCAATCCTTCACCGTCCTCAACACCGGTATTTCCTGTATCAACTCATCCTTATGTCTCTCTCGTACCAGGTCCTGTAAATCCTTTGTCGTCCCACCTATGCTCGTACTACGCTGATGATCAGTACAAAGAGCTTTGTGATATCTATTCATAGAATAGAAAAACTCTTCAGATGAAATAGTCTTTTTACATTCATTGCAATAATATCCCATGTACTCCCACCGGAAACCAACACGTTCATACCAGATATTTTTTTAAAGAAACAACTCTTCAATACAAACAAGCATCAATCAGTACGATGTATTAAAAACCTTACAATCACCGATACCTTCAGAAAATCGTTTTCTTTCGTACCATAGATTTTACCTATCGTTCTCTCATCATGATTCTTTGATTGTAAAAAAAAGACCTTCATCACAAACTCATCCGAACCGGAGAAACCTACCGAGATTCTTAGACGTTGATCTCACAGCGGATTATTATTCTATAACAAGTGAACGATATGTTGTTCAATGATATCCTCAATAAATTCAATATCTTTTTCTACGTCTTCTGAGTCAAGTACTGCTTCACTTGGATATCGTGGGAGATTATATTTTGAAAGAATCATGTTTATCCTACGACAGTTTTCATCCCCTATTTCTTTTCTAAAATATTTTCCGAACTGCCCTCCGATATTATGTGTTTTCCATGCATCAGCAGTTTTTGTCAAAAGAGCAGCTTTCAGAGCAAGTTCTAAGGCATGGATTGCGGTAAACATCGCTGGTTCAGAAAGCTCATTTTTTAGGCTGATCTTCGCAGATGCGAGGTAATTACAACTTAGATCGTAATACTCTTGTACCTTTGGAGTTCTTGATGGATTGTCTCCCATGGGCTGCCCTTTTCAAAAATGATAATACCGTGGTCTTTTATCTCTTTTTTCAAGGTTGCGTCCATTCGTTTATACTCTTCATATCCAAGAAATAGTGGTTTTATCTGATGTGTTGTTTGAACAGCGGCATCAGCTAAAAGATTCAAGATATTATTTTTTTCCGTTTTAACCCAGGACTCTTTGACTAGAAGCATATCTATGTCACTTTTACGAGAAGCAGATCCTTGTGCCACAGAACCAAATATAATAACGGTATATCGCGAAATACGTGTCGTTATCAATTTTTCTAGGTATTCTTTTATCTCATTTCGAAATTCTTTTTGAGGAATGGAACCAAGCAGGAAAAATTCCTGATCAAGTGTATCATCTGCCTTGAAACAAAGGACTGTTTTTAAGAAAGGATTTATCGAGAAAACCATCTGAAATGGTTGGAGTTGGTATCGTATTGTTCTTCCATCGGCATTTTTTTCATAGGTCCCTCGTAGGATGCGACGTTCTTCTAGTTTCTTAAGATATTTCGATGTTCCTGGTTTACTGATCCCAAGAGTCATGGAAAGTTCTGGTAATGTTTTATCACCGGTGAGAAGTAGTTCTATGATTCTTTTTTCAGAGGAATTGAAGAGTTCCATATCTACCACGTATTAACCTATTATCTAATTAGTTAATAAGTTTTTCTGTTAAGTATATCAAAATGGAAAAATAATCAATGAAAACTCCATTATTGACCTCTGTACCTCATCATATTTTATGATTATTGGTCCATTTTTCTCCCTAAAAACCCCTCCAGACTCCAATCATGATTCTTTGATGCTAGTTTCAATATCAAAATCTCGTCGGATAACCTCCTATTATGTAAACTAAAAGGAAAATGATATAAATAAGGTTTAACATATAGTTTACATATATGATTTCGAAAAATGAGATACATGCCTTCAAACTACTTCCTGCAACAGTGACAACTCTATCTAAAAAGTTATACGTCTCCCCGGCATCTGCATCAAAAATTACGAATAAGCTTCTCAATAACGGTCTTGCAACCAAACAACGAAATGGAAAAGCAGTCCTCATCGAAAAAGAAAAAACAATCCTCGCACAAAGACTCGAAGAAATCATCACACTCTTCCCTAGACTCCCCCTAGAAAACATCCTCACTCACACCAACCTCACTCTCATTGCATCAATGAGTTACCCGCTTACCATCAAAGAACTAGGACGAACGATAGGAGTAACACGACAATGGATCTACAAAACCATCAGACAACTCAGCTTGTACGGGATCATTCTAAAAACAGACGACAACTACACCATCAATCCCGTCCATCAGAAAATCTACGACTTCGCCACAACCTACATGGAATTTCAGCACTACCGCCACGCATCAATGCTTACCGATGATGCAGTAATCCTCTGGCAGCATGGCAATGAATTCCTCTTCAAAACCAAGCAAAACCTTACCAGCGTACAAAAAACCGCGGTCACCGTCTTCTCCGACTACAACCTTCCACTCGTAAGCAACAGCAAATATTATTACACTGCCAAACGACCACTTACCATTGCAGACGTTATCCTTCACACTATCCTTATCGACAGGACAAGTAAAACCTACAACGCATATGCACTCCTCTTAATGGAAAAAACAATGCCAACCGACCTGGCAAAAAAGGCACGACTCTACAATCTCACCACTCACATTCAAATACTCCTAACCTACCTTAGAACGTATACACCAACAACCAAATACCTCCCCGCCTGCAAAGACTATGAAACTCTTGCCAGACAATACGGAGTACGGAAACATGCCGACATTTGAGAGAACCTACATAGAGCAAGAACTCAAAAAAATTGACGGCAATCTCCCCGAACCAATCTCACTGTATATCATCGGAGGTGGCGCAATGAGTTTTTACGATCTCAAAACTGCCACTAAAGATATAGACGTCATTGTCACCAGCGAAAAAGCAGCAACGACATTAATAACCGCGTTACAGAAAAGCGGGTATAAAAAAATTGAACAGGTCAAATCGGTATATCGACGGATGAAAACACGGGCAATCATCGAGAACAAGGACGGATTCCGTTGGGATGTGTTTGCAAACACGGTTTGTGGTGGTCTGAGCCTTTCAGATGGGATGGTCGCGCGAGCACAACCCTTCAAAAAACTTAATAACATAACAATTTCTCTTGTTGCCCCCGAAGATATCTTCATTTTTAAAGCAGTAACCTCACGACCTCGGGACCGAGAAGACATGTTCATCCTCTTTTCGCATGGTCTAGATATGACTATTATTAAAGAGGAAATCAAACGACAAGCAAAACTAGATGAGAGTACAGCATGGCTTTCCTTCTTTTTCGTAGGTCTAGATGAACTCGTAGAAGAATACCATGTAATCATCCCAAGATATAATGAATTTTTACAGATGGCTGAAAACGAGATGACGGAATGGCTCATTCTTGTATTTCTTCAGAAAAAATCAAGGACATTACATGAATTAGCTACGCTGTTACAATGTGAAGAAAAAGATATCATCGAAAGTCTTACGGTGTTACAAACACAGCGGTTAATCCAAGAAAAAAATGGTAAATTTTATCGAAAAAGAATCAATCATGATTTCTTGGTGGCGGACAAATAGATTCTAATCATAAACTAAGCACAACAGGAGAACTCTATCATGATTCCCTGATGGAACTTTTATCTTTAATCATACATTATGATTAGAGGAGTTTTTTTGTTTTTGATTTTCTTCTTTGGTAAAAACACAGAGTTGGTGCAACAACAAACGAACATCACATCTCGTTTTTGAACATATATTCGATGATGGTGTTCCTGTCCATCGGCATGTCCCCCTCAAAGAAGGTCTTGACCCATTTCAGGTATCCGATCCCATCAGGGCTCCGATGGTCTTTGGCGATGGTGATAAGCATGGACAGACAGCTGGTGATCTCCCCGTAGGTATAGTCCTTCTGAGTCTCCTGTTTTTTGGAGAGAAGGATCGCTTTTACGCATTTTGCTATTTCTGATGCCAGGGAGCCTTCAGGCTGATGGTCGAAATCCCTAAGAAGCGATGTATAGGCGGAAAGGACGTCCCTGTCATGGATCCTGGTCTCCTCCTGCCAGAACGCAAGCACGGTTCCCTCTATCGCAGCAAAGACATCACTGTAGTCAGCCATGTTGCGTATTTTCACCGCAGTCCGTTTGTCGATGACAAGGGTATGTAACGGAACCGTGACGTCTTCTTCAGTGAAGTCGTCCAAATCTTCTTTTGCCTTCCTCCTTTTTTGTTTGTTCTTCAAAAAGTCACCTTCTAATAAAATGTATATGAATCCTTTTTCATCCTAATATACGTTCTTCATTATGTCTCTTGTTTCACGGTATTTACCCCTACATTTTACTAAAAATAGAAAAGTTTATTAATTTGTAGGGGTAATACCTATGTATGGTTTCAGTAAAGAAAAAGATCATCAATGGCAACACGTACTATTATCTCGAACAGAGCTTCAGAAAAAACGGTAAGATCAATAAAAAAGAAAAATATCTAGGCCCAACCCTTCCGAAAAACATCGAAAAAATAAAAGAGGCATTCCAGAAAGAATTCTACCAAGAAACATGGTTCAACAGATTCGACATCATGAAAGAACAGTTCATAAAAGAAAAAAGAAACATCCCACTATCTCTGGAAAAAAAACAAACCGAACAATTCGCGACAACATTCACGTATAACACGAACAGGATCGAAGGATCAACCATAACACTTCGAGAAACCGCAGATCTCCTCGAGCGAGGACTATCGCCATCACAACGACCGGTAGAAGACATCAAAGAAACAGAGGCACATAAAAAAGTCTTCACCGATATGCTCGCCTACAAAAAAGAAATCGCCTTACCAACTGTTCTGTATTGGCACAAACAACTCTTCCAAGACACAAAACCGGATACCGCAGGAAAAATCCGACAGCACCCCGTAGGAATCTCCGGAAGTAAATTCCTCCCGCNNTATTACGAGACTTCTTTGACTGGTATCATGAGAATAAAAAGACACTTCACCCCGTGCGGCTCGCAGGACTTGCCCATCTTAAATTCGTCACGATTCATCCATTTGGAGATGGCAACGGTCGTCTCTCACGACTCCTTATGAATTATGTGCTTCACAAGAATGGATACCCGATGCTCATCATCCCGTACTCACAACGAAAAAGCTACTACACCGCCCTCGAGGGAAGCCAACTGAAAAAAGATGAGAATATTTTCATCCTGTGGTTTTTCAAACGATACCTCAAAGAGTACAAACAATATCTTATATAATTCTCTCAATTTCTATTTTTTTTAATTAGCTGACTCATCACAAATCCTGTCAGGCTAATCGGTTACTTTCGTGCCATAGATTTTACAGATCATTTTCTCATCTGAAGGCTTATGTTACTTTTTCTCCGCATTCAAGACAGAATTTCGCACCAGGACTTAACTCAGCCTTGCACTTCGCACATTTTTTTCCCATGTACAGGTTCTCACCACAATTTGGACAGAATTTCACATTTCCCGGTAAGGGAGTACCGCATTTTGGACAAGAAGCTTTTATCCTGTTACTTTTCCAATCAACCGTGCTTGGCAGGTCTTCCGTAGCGACTTGCGCATGGGCATGGATCTCTTCAACTGTCCTTGCCGCCTGGGCTGCTGCCATTTCCACTCCAACATCCGGCGCGCACTCTTTGTCAAGTCCTTTTTCTTCGTTCCAACATTTTTCTTTGCAGACCCATTTTGTGCATCGTGGACATTGAATAAAGGAGGGCCGTATTTCCTCTATCGCCTCCTCAAACGCTTTATCATGAGCCGTACCAGCGGTCATTCTATGAGCTTCTTCTGTCGTAGAAGCAATCCTGCCGCCACCGTCAAAAAAACTTCCAAAAACACGCGCAGCTCCAGATATTGCTCCGGTAGTGGATTTCTTAAAACTACTTAAATAACCATTCCCACATCGTTCACATAAAAACTTAAACTGATATCCTCTATCTGTTGAGAGATCTTGATAATTATCCGTGAAAGGTATTTTCATATGTTACGTACCTCCTTTCTTCATAAAGTTCAACCTTTACATATTTTAATATTTTTCCTTCCTTGTTTACGATCATTTCCAACTGCTGCCACCGCTTGCTATTCTTACTTGGAATCAAAAACCATTGACCGTTCCGACAGTTTCCCAACCAGGTAAATTGGAACAAGAACCTGCGAAGTCCTAAAGTCATCACCTAAAAACCACCGCAACGACCATCAAAACCATCATCGTAGGAAATAGGAAAAACCAGGAGAAAGTAATTTCTGGATAAGATAAAACCAGTCCAACGACAAAAATGTTATATATCAGATGTCACCATAGTTGCTAGTGATATGACAACGAAAGAAAAACAGGAACTCAAACAGTTCGTTCAAGAACGATCAGAGTACATTAAATTCTATGCGAAAGCCCATTAGGAATGTATTTTTTTAGCCATTGTTCTATTTTTACGCCATAGGCAGACATCATGAGTTTTTCGATTTCGTTTCCCTTTCATCTCATGTAGAGCTCCGAACAGACCCTCCTTCTTTAAATACACAAGACAAAAAAGATTTAAACGACAGATTCCTTATGAAAAGATGTCAAGACATCTGGGAGTATCGTGAAGAAATATATTCATTGAACACGAAAAAGATAATAAAAGATGATCCTTATTGAAAAAGAGACGACGCCTATGAATGAAGACAAACACCTCCTCAAAGAACTCAAAGCAGGAACAAAAGATTTTGAATGGCTCAGTAAAAACTATCCTGCATTGCAGAAGAAATACCCGAAACAGTTTATCGCAGTGAAAAATCAACAGGTGATCATCGCACATAAAAACCTTGTCACCCTTATCAACATGTTGAAGAAAAAATTCGGCAGCCCCAACGATTTCCTAATTGATTTCGTTCCTGATGAAAACTATATTCTTGTTGTATAAACAATACAGGGGGGAATAACCTTATGCGCCTTAATGGTTTCTTCAAAGGAACAGCACCGTACATCCTTTTTAGTGTCAGGGCGGAAAAACCAAAGATCCTCAGACAGATACCGTTCTTAATCGACACCGGCTCCGACATCACGGGTATCGCTATGAAGGATTGTCTGGCCATAGGGATTTCATTCAATTCTTTAGGACGCCCGGTAGGAAGCATTAGCGGCATTAAAGATAAGGCGCGACGATGGGAAATAAAAGGAGAACTACGGGCCATTACTCAAGAAACCAAGTTAGAGCGGTTCGGCCCGATGAAACTGTTCATCCTTGAAACAAGCGGGGATTGCCCAAGCCTGCTCGGGAGAGATTTTTTAGAACAATTTGGATTCCGGCTCATATACAATATCAAGAGAAAAGAAGTATATCTTGAAGAATAACCATTCATTATCGAAACATTATTTTTCCTTCAACTTATTTATATACAACCGTTTCTCCTTCTCCAGCTCTCTCTATTCTTTTAATTTATATATGAATTGTTGATCCTATCAGGATTATCTGAATTCTCTCCTAAACCCTATTTTAATTTAAATCCCCTTTTTAGAGACTATTTTTTATTCCCTTTCATACTGATTTTATCACCCTAGAAACATTTAAATGTCGTATATGTTTATTGTACGTCTAAGGAGGAAAACAGTATGGAAAATCAAATACGTAAAAAAGGATTTGTTTTAGGGCTAATGGTAGCTATGATTGGGGCAGTTCTAATCCCAAGTATCAGTGCAGAGATTGGAAAAAATACTCATACCCTACCCATGAATGACTCTGAATATCGTTCTGCATCGACCACTGATTGGTGGGTGATGTTTCGTCATGATGCCAGTCACAGCGGATATTCCAGTTCTCCCGCACCACAGACGAACAATGTGTTATGGACGTACATGGTCGGGTTAGAAATGAGCGGATCTCCATCAGTTGCTGATGGAAAGGTGTACGTCGGCTCATGGGATAAAAAGGTCTATTGTCTGGATGCTACCACCGGAGTAAAAATCTGGGATTATACGACAGGACTTGAGATCACCTCATCCCCTGCGATCGTGAATGGCAAAGTCTACATTGGCTCAAACGATGGCAAGGTCTATTGCTTGGATGCAAGCACGGGAGGAAAACTCTGGGATTACCAAACAGGTGCAGATGTGGTGTCTTCACCGACTCTTGTTGATGGGAACGTCTACCTAGGCTCACGGGATCACAAAGTGTATTGTCTGAATGCTGAGACTGGGACAAAGATCTGGGATTACGCCACCGGCCTTGATATTATTTCTTCCCCTGCGGTGTCTGATGGAAATGTGTTCATTGGTTCCTGGGATGATAAAGTGTATTGTNNCTGTACTGCTTGGATGCTCTGAGTGGGTCGCATCTCTGGGATTATACGACAGGAGCCTCGATTGAATCATGCCCGGCGGTAACAGATGGGAAGGTCTACGTTGGTTCCTTTGACAACAAGCTCTACTGTCTGAATGCTGATACCGGGGAAAAAATATGGGATTTTCAGGCAGGGGATTACTTCTATAGTTCACCAGCGGTTGCCGATGGAAAAATCTACGTTGGTTCATTTGACCATAAGATTTACTGTTTACATGCAGAGACAGGGACACCGATATGGAGCTATACAACTGGTAATACCGTATGGTCTTCCCCTGCGGTTGCAGAAGGAAAAATGTACATTGGCTCAGGAGACCACAAAGTCTATTGTTTTAAAGACCTGAACACTCCTCCAAATACACCAGATGCACCTACCGGTCCATCCAGCGGACAAAAAGGAGTGGAATATACGTTCTCAGCAGTGACGGCAGACCCTGAAGGAGACCAAGTGTTCTACTTGTTTGACTGGGGAGATGGAACAAACAGTACCTGGGTAGGACCCTACAACTCGAGTGTCCCTGGAAGTGCATCCCATGTCTGGGCTACCCCAGGAAATTTCTCGGTAAAAGCAAAGGCAAAAGATGTGAACGGGGCAGAAAGTGGTTGGTCAGATCCTCATATAATCGTCATTTCCGAAGGCGCACCGATTCTCGAGATTCAGACGCTGAAAGGTGGATTATTTAAAATAAAAACATCTATTAAAAACACAGGTACTCTACCGGCAAACAACGTTCAGTGGAGTATCAGCCTGATCGGGGGTGCTTTTATAGGTAAGAACACCAATGGAACTATCACAAGTATCGCTGCGGGTGCTAATGCGTCTATCAGTTCGAAGTTTATCATTGGATTCGGAAAAACAGTGGTAACGGTCACTGCGATGGTCCCTGAAAGCTCGGATACCGTAGAACAAAATGGGACAATACTGTTCTTCTTCATCAAACTCTGAGGCCTGGCGGCATCGTCGAGAACATAGCAAGATCATTCAGAGAAAACCTCTCTTTTTTCTCTTTTTTTTATCATTGATTCGCATAAAAAACATTCTGTTCAAAAGATATGTTTTTAAAGAAAGAAAAGTTACAAAAACATAATTTGAGGAGTATAAGGTTATGGAAGGAAATAAAAAACATACAACTATGGGAATCATGTCGTTAATTTTAGGGGCATTAGGAGTTATAACAATACTGAATTGGTATTGGACAAGTATATTGTCATGGGGTTTCATTCCTTTACTTTTAGGGCTATTAGCGATAATTACAGGTTGGTCTGCAAGGAAAAAAGGAGATAATTTTGGTACTATCGGATTGATTCTTGGTTTTATAGCGTTAATAATTGGTATTCTTCAATTTATCGTACTTACTTACCCGGCAATTTACGGTTGATGCAGAAAAAACCATAAGTAAAACCGTTTCAATGCTTCTGTTTCTAAGGATATGTTTTTATTAAGTGAAAATAAACCATCACATGATTATTTATTCGATTCCGAAAGAAGATATAAAACATTTATCATAAAACTTGTGATGGCTATTATTAGGATAGCAAGGGAGATATTGAAGAATCGAGTATCATTTATAGAATATAACATTGATGCAAAAGAAACACTTCCTAATAGTAATATTCCAAATATCATTACTTGCCTTTTCCGCTTTTCTTCTTTTTCCATTTCTCTCTCGAAAATAAGAAATTGTCATTTGTTAATAAATAAATCGTTTTTAGGAGGTTATCTGTAATTAAAGAAATGCGGGGAAGGGATTTGAACCCATGATTACCGGTTAAATTCTAAGTGAGGAATAATTATCACTCCTGTAAAACCCTTCTTTTTCATTGATTTTCATCAGGCATCATTCGACAATTTCAGAGGAGTTTTTTCGAATCATACAAGGATGTCATAGGGTTCTTGTGCAGGATGCCAGTCGAACTTTAGACAAGGGACGAAAAAGAACAGCGGAATACACATCGAAACGCATACGAATTTCGGAAATCTTTGACATATCGGTCCATGAAATTTCAACCCAATCCAAGTATCCCAATAATTTCCCACATAGACAACCTTAATATTCCATGTGTCCTGTACATTTCTTGTATTATCAATGAAATTATTTTCTTCGACTCTATCATCACAAAACTGATTTAACAACACCGCACAACTGTTATTCTGGAATGTATTTCTTCTGATTAAATTGTGACCCGTAAAAATGCATATTCCATTATCATTGTTTGATATGATGTTTCCTGTGATTGTACAATTTGTTGAATGAAACATATAAACACCAGCCTTACTGTTCTGTATCATAAAACCTGCAATTTTCACATTATTAACTTCAATATAAACGACATCTCCTTTTTTATTTCCATCGATAACAGTAGTATTTTTATCCTCACCAATAAGACTGACACTAACCTTATTTATGACTACATTTTCATAATACGGTGAAGAATCATCGTAAACAAAAACAGTATCACCGGAACTTGCATTGTCAATCGCATCCTGAATCTTCGTATAATTCCCAGGTCCACTCCCACCAACATACAACCAATTACCGCTAGAAGTTGGTAGAGATGGTTTCTCTATGTTTTGTGCAGTAGATGGAATGATACTGGTTCCAATGAATAAGAGAATTAATCCGATTACTAATCCTTTTCGATTCAATTACTTTCCCCCATTATAGTATTTTATAACACTGTTCCCCTTTAAAAACATATCCTAAGAATCCCAAAAACCACGTGTTTTTGCATACCGGAGCTCAGCTTGCAGAATATCACGTAAAAATTTAATTTCCCGCTCCTCAGATTTTACTAGTTCAAGTTTATTGTATCGACCAAGAATACGTGCTGCCGTATCAGGGCCAATGCCACGACCGACTAACGCAAGCACCGCAAATTTCCCATAACTCAACACGAGGCTTGCATTTTTTTGTAAACGTTGAACTTCTCTGTTTTCTTCAGCAGTTCGATGTTTCTTGGAAAGCAGTGGAAGAAACTTTTTATTGAAACGTCGAACAACTGCGATTTTAATCGCACCACATTTGGAACAGGTTGGTTGCATAGAGACTCGACCTGCAACCGTATTCCATGCATGATGACAATTCGTACACACCATAGTGATATCTGCGTCTTCCAATCGTTTCTTCAATGCCATAAGAATGGATCGGTCTGCACGCTGAGGAACCATAAGCCCACGGATTGTCTCAAACCCTGTAAGTGCAATCGGTGATAACCCTTGGATGTGAATCGCAATCTCACCGTTCTGTATCTTCTGCAACACTTGTATAGTACGTGTAATATCCATGCGTTCCCACATCAGTTTATCCAATGCTTCTTCAAGAATCAATGATTGTTCGAAAAGATTAAAAAGCCGCTTCAGCCCTACGGTCTTGTAATCAAAATCCTTTCGTAGGGCACCGAATTTTCGCGCCACGTGAACCAATTGCCAACGAAGATACGTTGAATTCCGAAGGATTGTTTTCATCAGGTACTCCAGTGTTTCAGGTTGAATGGAAAACAGAACCTCTTTGACTCGTTCAGGTGGGATCCGACCAGGGAGCTCTAATGTAATACGNNCAAGCACTGCAGCGATTAACCGTCCAAGCGTCTCATTGATTTTGGTACCAAAACACGCGTTAATCACTATGGTTTTTTCTTCCACATCGAAGGTCATCGTAGTATCATCAGGAATGACAAACCCTT
>JAFNFT010000016.1 GCA_017885605.1 Methanobacteriota archaeon
CACGAGTCGTTCTTGATTCGCTCACCCCACTCTCAGAAATGCCCGTATGGGTGGTGAATAGAGGATCAGAGATCATCCCAACAGCAGATACTATAAACACGCCACTTCCACTCGATTCCATCCAAGCAACACGAATGCATGTCCGCAGACTCCTACGTATCTTAGAGGAGGATGAGTGTACCGCGCTGGTAACCTCAGAAATAACAGAAGGATCACGGAATCTTTCACGGGACTCGGTGTCGGAATTCCTCGTGGACGGCATCCTTGTTCTTGATCTCGATCCATCGATGGATCGCAGGAAACTGACAGTGCGGAAGATGCGTGGAACGAAACATACGTTAAAACCACGGGATATCGAGATTAACAGCAAAGGCGGCATCCGAATCCTTTAGAGCCAGTACTCCAGGCAAAACATAAAAAGTCTCATCCTTGTTACTATCCTGTTATGACTGAAAGAATTCTTCCGGCTCCCGCGCTCCATACAATTTTCGTCTCAAGGGAAACAAGCAATTGTCCATTACTTTCTGAAATGGTAACACTAGGTCAGAGTCTCCAAGAATTTGGGTTGACTGACAAAGATACAGCGATCCTGAGCTTGGATTACGGTAAACGTCTTCTGATTAATGCAAAAAATGCTGATCTAAAAAAAATAACACAGCAGGGTATTGTGGAAATCGTTGACTATGACCCATTGAAAAACATCATGATGGTGATTGGGTTAAACGACCCGACGTTGGAAACCCCTACGCATTGGATCATCCAAAAAGCACGTCATGATGTCAACGCGGTCCTCCAGATCAACAGCACATCTCTTTTCGAGAGATTTCAGAACAGACTTCCAACAACAGAGAAAGACACACAACCAGGGACGCTAGAGCGAGCGAAGGAAATCTTACGGACATTACGAAATGGAAAAACAATACTGATAAAAAACGAAGGGATCGTCTTCGTAGGCATTAATGGAAAAGAAATCCATGATGCACTCATTCGATATCTTGAGGTTCAGAAATGAAAATCGATGGAAGAGAATATCGGGCATTATGGCAAGAAGGACAGACCATCAAATTCATAGATCAGAGAAAACTCCCATACTTTTTTGAAATCTTTACTGCCAGTACCGTCGATGATGTCGCTTATGCTATCAAAGAGATGGTGGTCCGCGGGGCTCCTGCGATTGGCGCTGCAGCAGCCTATGGCATGGCATTAGGACAAAAAAACCCTGAAACATCTGCAGACCTACTCAGATCAACACGGCCGACCGCCCATGATCTCTTCTACGCAATTGATTACATGACACAAGCAATAGACTATAGACAGAATGTCTTTGACGCAGCAGCAACCTATGCAGAGACAATCATAACCCACTGCAAGAAAATAGGGGAGAACGGGGAGAAAGTAATCAAAGATTCGATGAGGATCTTGACTCATTGTAACGCCGGGGCATTGGCTACCATAGACTATGGGACAGCATTAGCCCCCCTACGAATAGCTCATCAAAAGCAAAAGAAAATTTTCGTTTACGCTGATGAAACACGACCGCGACTTCAAGGCCTGTTGACCGCCTGGGAGCTTTACCATGAAGGAATCCCCCACGTATTAATTACTGATAACGCAGCAGGATATTTCATGAGAAAAAAAGACATCGATCTGGTGATTGTCGGTGCAGACAGGATTGCAAAAAACGGTGATTTTGCAAATAAGATAGGAACCTATGAGAAAGCAGTGGTCGCAAAGGAGAACCACATCCCGTTTTATGTCGCAGCGCCAGTAAGTACTTTTGATCCAAAACTGAGAGATGGCTCACAGATTATTATCGAAGAACGAGGACGACAGGAGATAACCGAGATCTGTGGGAAAACCATCATGCCAGAGTGGGTGTCGGTAAAGAATCCTGCGTTCGATGTAACCCCGAAGAAGTACGTTACCGGATTTATCACAGAAGAGGGGATCTGTAAAAAATAATACCTCACGTTAAGAAAATCGTTTATATACGAAACACGATTCGATTCACAAGGATAAAAGAAATCGTTTGGATTTGATACCTATGAAACTGGAAAGTTTAGATGAAATGGAGGACGGTAAGCGATTTTTCTGTTGGTCCTGCGGCAAACAACTCGAAGCTGTGGATGAGATATCCCAACGTATCTGTTTTCAATGTAAACAGACGATACAGGAACTAAAAGAGGATGACATCTTCTTTTGCTGGGCTTGCGGAAAACAACTGTTACACATGAGTGAGGTCGCACAGGGAGTATGCCATCCCTGTAAAGCATCGATTATTCGTAAGATCCATACTCCTTTAAAAAACCCTGCTCCGCCATCGAAATAAAAATAATTCACTTAACGATTTTTTTCTATTGTACAAATTGTAAATAACGACAGCTAAACAGTAAATATTTTTGGTTAGAAAAAAGAAAAAAAGAGAGAATTAAGTGGTTTTACTTAATTCCAATAACAAAAGGTCCGAGTAAGAATGCGGACTTTGTTGCTGATACTGCATTTGCGTTTTGTGCTGTTGCGGTAATGACGATGCTGATTTTACCAAATCCGATAAATGTTGCGAGACTTGCTGGTGTTGATGCTCCAGCGGCTAGTGTTGCTGCGGTTCCGGTTGCTGTTTTGTTTACCATTTTCAGCAGACCACCTGTGACAAAGATTGACCATTGGACATTGTTCGCATCGTTGACGCCAATGTTTGATACATCAGCTTTTATCCCCATCGGTCCTTTTATGTTACCAATAGATAATTCTGCGAGACCAGCACCTTCGATGATGGCACCGATTCCCCAGTTCCCATCGTATTCAGCTCCACCGGTTTGGATTTCACCCCATGCATTGTTTAAGAAATAAAAGTCACCTTTTTGGTCAACGGCAGGACCAGTAAGAGTGTCTAACACGGCGTAATACACACCAGGGCCAGGATCTATTTGTGTCCATTCGACTGCAACCCAAAGTTCGTCATGACCACTGAGGTTAACAGGGGTCACCAAAGGAACCGTTATAATATCAGAAACATCTAATGTAGCGGTTGTATCGCTTACAATCACAGCTCCTGGTTTTGTTGGAGTTGTTCCTTTATCATAAATATAAATTTTAATATCCATTGGGACAGTAAGACCATTATCGTAATCAAATGCCACATTAACTTTTGTCATGGTCCAATCCGTATAGGCTGCCATTTCGTCTTGGGTTAGTCGAATTGCGGTTTTCCAGATGTAAGGACCAGTACCACCTTGAATACCGATAGATTGTGAAAGACCATCTGGCATATAATATTTTAATTCTACTTCATCACGTGTCGGCCCATAAAGAGTCGCGGTCTTTTCTGTAGAAGCAAAAGATATTTTTTCTGGCGTGTTTGGTATCGCAGCAGCGGACGTTCCGACAAATAAGACTGCGATACATATAGCTATACCAGCCTTTAAAAACTTGTTCGCATTATTCTTCATATTATTCACCTAATTAAAATATATAGGCTTTCTTATATATAAGCTTATCTTTCAATATTTTAATCATAACTGAAGATATAATGGAATCCCTTCAGATTAAAATACATGATATCTTGAGAAAGAAAGATACCATTCTTTCTAACTCCCCCTCGGTTTTTTCATTTTTATCATAAAGAATATATATGGCCTTCCCGCAATATCAATCTATATACCGATATTGTTATATATAAACAAGACATCTAAATATGGGGGATAACCAAAAAAACATGAAGAGGTGAATCGTGTTGAGAAAAAAAATAGTAATGTTAATCATAATCAGTCTGGTATGTTCGCCATTAATATCGATTGGAGCGTTCGGATACGATACTGGAAAACAAACAGCTCCTAGCAATCCATTGGAAAATCATCAACAATACACTACCCAAAGTGCGATGAATAATGATCCATCGATAACCATTGTAACCCCAGCGGCAGGCTATCTATATTTATTTAAACTTCAGCCAATCAAAATGACGTTTGCTAGCATGTTTGGACTCAAGTACGCAGTCGTGGTTGGTCGCAGCATCAACCTCGACACGGTCTACAATGATGTCCATCACGTGAAATTTGTCGCACGACAAGTATTGACGGGATGGGAGACAACTCGATGGGATTATCGAACCATGGATGGCTTGGGAGGGGATATGAGTCTCTCCTCAGGGTTGTACACAATCTCAGTCATCGCATACAACGAGACAGACCATGAGATTGCATCAGACTCCATAAAAGTGCTGTATCTCAAAGTCGGTCGAGAGGATTTTGGTGTCTGGATGAATACCAAATATGACGGCGGCGAGACCATCACAACACCATTACAGCTTGGAATGACCGATTTCGCATCAATGTTGAACACCGGTGAATCGAAACAGTTTAGCATCTCCATGCAAAACAAGGACGATACGAACGTTGATTTACGGTTCATCCGCACAAAGATTATGAACAACACCGAGAAAGTAGTAGAAACGAAATGTAACATCATCACAACATGTGACACCTCAAAAGAATACGAAGTCTCTGTCGAAATACGATTTCCCTTTGTCATGCTTGAAGGAGGTCAACCAGTAGAAGACAATAATCCTTATTTCGCGACAAAGATTGGTTATCAATCCCAAACTGGACAAGGAGGAGAAAATCACATCAACACAACCGTTTATATCGGAAGAAACAACATCAGTGATCCTCGTGTCTTCCGCTTATCCATAAAACCCGAGAACATCGAGAGCGGATCGAAACTCACATTTTTCACGAGTTACCTGACTGTTGATGGCACAGGTAATGAACTATTCCAACGGACCTATTCCATTGCGTTTGAACCAGCAACCGAGCTCACAATCACTTCGATACCCCGCGAAGCAAAAATAAGCTATGAGTTTGGCAGAAGCGCGGGTGTCCAAACAAAGATATCGCTCCGTGCAGAAGGCGGAATACTTGATGACATCATTCAAAGCATCATGCTTGATCCCTTACCAAGCTATATGACCTTTGATTTAACGATTCTAGGATCACGGGAATTCCTCTATGAAAGCGACCGGTCATACAACATTTCATATTCAATCGATTCGATACAAAATGGCAATCTCGTAACTTTTAACGTGTTAGGTTTGCCTGAACGGATCTCAGCCTCCTGGGGTCTGAGCCTCGGGACGCTTGGGGATCTTGCTGCTTCAAGTTTTGCTGAGCTGAATATGTCGCAGGATGTCAAACGTCTCACGTTATCGTTCTTTGGAAACGACCATCCATTCATCTCCTTGGAAAATTTTCCAAGAAAACTCAGATTTGAAAGCGGGGTAAACCTGCTGAACGGAACCGGGAATATTACCCTTATACGAGGACTTGATGAGGTTCGGACATTGAATGTCTCCATCCAGCATAAAGACATGATGGTGACAAAATCGTTTGAACTGAAAAATAATTTTGTGCAGATGAAATGGAAAATCGACCTGATCAACAGTACTGGATTTTTCAATGTCACCAGAGACTCTGATAGTGTCATGACCATCTCGACGATAATCGAATATAACAATTGGACTTTCACCAAAGCACTTGAGCTTCGGAACAGCCATTTTGAGCTCTCCTGGGATGTTGACAGACAGCAACGGACCGGACAGGTGATCCTCACACGGGATACCGGAAGTGGAAGCCCAACGCTCTCTTTCTCCATTGCTCATGATGGATGGATCCTGGATGATACCCTTGAATTTAAAAACAATTACCTTGAATTGTTCTGGCAGCTACCGACACAGACCAATACCCATGTCGAACTTGGTCTCATCACCGCAGGAGGGCAGATGTTCCATAACACGATCTCCGTGGTTGATGATGGAACAGAGTTATTCCATCTTGGTTTTGGCATCCAAACCGATGATCATTATATTATCTCATGGGATTATCTCAACGGGCAAATTTCGAATTTCGAATGGTCCGGCAGACTTCTTCGGCTTACCGATGTCGATATCGGGGTGAACCTCGCAGGAGAGATATTTACCGTTAGTGCAGACATTGATATTGGACAATCAGGTTCCATAGAACTGCAGTTCAATAAAGCCGTCGCAGTCACCTTTGTGGATACCGCAAGTGACACATTTAAAATCCATGGGAATGTCAGCATTAATGCGACAAAAAAACTCCAACTCGCCTGGGAGTTAGGAGATACGGGATATTTCACCGTGTATACCTTCGGACAACCATTAGGCGACCAGTTCAGCCTTGAGGTTGGATATGATCCGCAACACACCGGGAATTACCAGTATGGATTCCGATTATTAGGGGAACATTTCATTGAGATTACCCGGACCATCCAATGGTATTCAGTGAACGGGTCTCTCGTCCGCATCTGGATTCTTGGTGATGAACCAATTCCTGGGGACTGGACATTGGAAGTTCTTTGGAACGGACAATGGTACACCGTACCATGGGGCTAGGTAATAGTATGGGAGAGAAAAAAACCAAAATAAGCCTCTGTATCCTTACGATACATCTCCTGCTCCTTGCCACACTAGGACAAGGTATGCTGCAATCAAAGGATATACAAGGTGCTCTACAACCTATTGGAGGTGCACGGAGCGGGTCCATCGAAGTCTGGCAAGACGAGTTTTTGAATGGAAGCAAAATTGATCAGGCGCTCTCCAACAATATTGTTATCAATACAACGATAGGAACGATCTCGATGCAAAATACCTATCCTGCATGGATAGATCCTACCTTCACCCGCATGAAGCCAATTATTGTGTATAACAACGGACAAGAAACATTTCAGGACTACGATGTCAATGTCACCGTGTTGTACGACACCGATATGCAAATTGATTTTGATGATCTTCGCTTCACTGATTTGACTGGAGTTCAGCTCCCGTATTATCAATGCAACATCGTCAATGGTATCACCTGTGAGGTCTTTGTCAAAATTCCAACCCTGCCTCATGGACAAACCATGATCTATATGTTCTATGGGAATCCAACCGCGAACAATCAAAGTAGTTTTTCCTCGATATTTTCATGGCAGGATCGAACTCATCCGGATACCATGGTTTCTTTCAAAGCAGCAACAGAGGGTGCCTGGGACCCGGATGTCATCTATGGTATCGATAGATTCCTTGTTACTTGGGAGGAACGACTCGGACCGGAGGATATCGATATCCCCCTACCGAATTATGAAAGGACAATACCTTGTGTGATTCATGGGAGAACCTATGATAAGGATGGGGCAAATCCTATCCCTGATAACAACACCGATATCGACGTATCACTTCCAGGGGATCCCTCCTATCATGCTGAAAACCCCTGCAACGCGTTTGGTGCGGAGAAGTATTTTGTCGTCTGGGAGGAGAACCCTGCGAATCAACCGCTGTATCGGTATGAGTCGGACATCAAAGGTGCAGTCCTGTATCCAAACGGGACGGTCCAAATGCGTTTTTCAATCTGTATAGCAACCAACGGTCAATATGATCCACAGGTTACCTATGATAGCCAAAGCAACCGGTTCTTAGTCATCTGGGCGGATGCACGGAATGGTTACGATGACTATGATATCCGAGGAAGATTGTACAATTCCCTGGGGTATCCGGTCGGAACAGATTTTCCGATAGCCTATGAAACCAATTACCAAGGGAACCCCTGGATCTGCTCTGATAATGAAGGACATTTTTTTATTATCTTCGAAGATGGTGTTGATGCTTCTCTTGGTCCCTTTAATCTGTATGCATACCGGTATGACTCAAATGGGAACCGTATCGGCTCTCGAATCACAATCGCAATAGGCAGCGGGACGGTTGATTATATGTTCCCTGCCGTATCGTATAATTCCCAATCGCAGAGTTATTGTGTCACCTGGAACGATGGGGATGTGAGTGTAGACCCGACGAGTCGTGAGAGCTACAATGGGAATATCTGGGGAAAAATCTATAGTAAAACTGGTGCGGTCCTTAAAAACAATTATATCATCGAACCAGGAACGAGTTTCATTCGGAGTGTCTCGGTCCCATATTTTGATACGATGTTTTTCATCTCCTATGACGGAATGATTCTGGGAAATCAGGATATCTATGGGCGGTTGATTGCTGGAAACGGGACAGTGATGACAAGCCGACAGGAGCTTTCTGATGGTTCCTCTCAGAACGTTGATTGGAATGATCTTGCTACGGGGGCAGGACGGGTGTTTGCGACCTGGGAAGACGAACGGGATGTTATGAGTCAATACGCTGATGTCTTTCAATATGTCTGGCGTTCCGTCCAGTCTGTTGGTTCCATGAACGTATCGTGTAGCATTGGGACTGAAGAAGAATTGATCACGGAAGCACAACTGATGTCGGTTCCTATCCAACCAGAGATGTTCCGTGAGTGGCGGCAGTTCTTTTCCGTCGATACCCTTCCACCAGCTAGTACGATCGTGTTTGACATCATGGATCAGAATGGAACGAACCTTCTCAAAGCAGACGTCCAAGACGGTCAGAACATCTCAGATGTGAATACATCAGCGGTCCGGTTACGGGGGACCTTTACGCGTTCATCAGCACAGACGAGCCCGGTTCTTGACAAATGGAATATCTCTGCGTTCGTTGGAAAAGATATCTACGCTCCGACGACGGACATCACCCTTAGTCCCGCAGAACCAAATGGAAACAACAACTGGTATGTGACACCGGTCATAGCTACGTTTACGGTCGTTGATGTTGATAGCGACCCAGAGAACATCACCACGTATTATGATATCAATGGGTTTGGGGTGGAGGTCTACGACCCAGACTCCCCGCCAATGATCTCTTCAGAACGACCTAATAACTATATTGAATACTGGTCCAATGATTCAATCAATGAGGAGACCCCGCATCATCGCGTCGAGGGAATCAAGATCGATACCACAGCACCGATGATCACCTTGTATAAACCCTCCTCTCTTATCCCGGAAGGCCGCGTACTCATCAATGGGACTGCGACGGAATATACCTCTGGCTCCGGAATTGACCGGGTGAAAATACAACTCAATGAGGATGTCATTTACGATTCGGTGTTCAACGGGGAATCACGCATCTGGTTCGAATGGAACTTCACCGCGGATCGTGGCGAGATCTATGACATCCATGTCGAGGTATGGGACAAGGCGGGAAACAACATACAAGAACGGAAAACCGTGCTGTGCCCTGATTATGGGATCTATGACACGGGGTACATCTACTGGTTCAACAACCCAAAAATAGGACCGGTCCAAATCCTGGTCACCCTCGGATTGTCTATCGCCGTGTCAAATGATACGCTCTTTGTCATTCTCCCCGGTGTCACCAGTGACGCAGCGTCCGTGAAATTCGTAGCAACGCAAACATTCCTCAAAAAGGAGTTCACCTTCCTGGATACGAACCTCTCCGATGGCTGCTCTGCAAACCTACTGGTTCCTTTTGGGATCTACAAAATAAAGGCATACGTATACGATGAGTCAAACACCCAGCTGGAGGAATACACGATTATCACGAAGATGCTGATCCTCCTGCTGTGATGAAAAAAAAGGGGAAACGCCCCGGCTGGGATTCGAACCCAAGTCGAAGCCTCGACAGGGCTTCATGATAGGCCACTACACTACCGGGGCACAGATTCGCGTTTGTGTGTAACTGGGGGTAATCACTTCTCTTTCTTTAATTTTTTGGAAGAACTAAAGTAAGAAAAAAGAAAGAAAAGACTCTGCATTCTATAAAAAAATACAGATTATGTGATATCAGGGATCTCTCGGATGGTGCTGAAGAAGATATACCCATCGATTTGGTAACGGTACTCCTGATATTTCTGCACTGCTTCTTGGTACGCCTGTTCAACCATTGTGAAGTTCTCCATCAGCAAATCGACAAGTTCCATGTTGCCGAAGGAAAGGTTTTCTGCTGCACATCTGAGATAATAGCTTGCATTGTATCGTAACATGGTGATGTTTTGACCTGCACCAGCAAAACCAATGTAGTACCCTATAATTTCGAGATATCTGGAGTTATTCGTATAATTCCGTGCATTCATAAAATACGGTTCAGATTTCCCGAAATTCTCATGAGCTGCAAGGTATTTTTCCATGGCATTTGTACAATTATCAATACAGAGGGTTGTGAGATTTTGACTTTGATTGGCTAATGCAGTGTTAAACCAGAACAACGCAAAATCAAAAAAATAATTAGCGACCTCTCGTACTTCACGTGCCGAATCCATCTTTACCGCACCTTGCAGATAGTAATTCGTGAAATTCTCATTTCTACCGTTAATGTCGCTTATCTCCGTTACATGTTGGAGGTTGATGGTATCTATTCTTGACTCATTGATGATATCACCGACGAAATAGGTGATTATGATAATACCCGTCATGATCGATGCTAGCATAATAAACATATTTCGAGTAAATTCTCGCGCCATATTTTTTCACCACTTTATGTAATCGAAATGAGACTCACGGTGTGCTCATCCCAGAAAACAATCGGACTGACCACCGGGTTTTGTGTCGAACACCATTCTACACGGGCAAGGCTGCTGAACGGTGAGCCAAGACCCTGACAGGTGATAAGATCTGTGACTCCTACACCGTTCCTCATGAGTGAATAATTCATCGCAGAGTTACTGTTCTTCTCAATCCGTAACTTATACCATCCGTTGTAGAGATACCCATTTTCATAATCAGAATGCAACTGAACCCATCCGGTTGGCGTCTTGACACTCATTTTAACTTGATAACTGCAGGACAGAGGTGTACTTGCGACAAACACGTATTCTAATTTTATCTTTGTGATATCATCCCCGCCTGTTGTTGTGAAATTGAGGTAAAGGTCTGCTGGTTCGCTGCCGTTACCACAGGTGAACCACACCTCCCAGGTATTGATTTGCCTGTTGAACATCGAGAAGCTATAGTTCCAATACTGAATGCCGCTCACCGCACGCAGTTTGGTCTTAAAGGATCTCGCGGTTAAATAATGATAACTGGGTGAGACTTCGAAATTCGATTCAGCTGATTGTGCACTGGTATCAAACCAAACTTGACTCTGGTAGGATTCCTGTGCTTTACCACCGACGATATCTTCTGCACCAGCGAAATCTTCTGTAAGTATGGTCGGTGCTTCGAACGACCAGACGCTCACAACTGTTGGATCATCATCACCAGTTAACCCATCTCCATCTTGGTCAACACCATCGTCTACCGTGGGATCATCAGTAAGTTCGTTTCTATCATTAATCCCATCTTCGTTCTCATCCCAATGGACAACCCCCTGGTTTGATATTTTCGTGTTATTCACGACCCCTGTGTTGATGGTGACCATGAAATTTAATGCGATACTGCTTTGTGCAGCTATGCTACCGTCCCATTGGATTTTCTTCGTTCCACTATCATAGGTGATGGTTCCTGATCCAGCGGTCGCAGACCCGGCTACATATTGGGAGTTAGCAGGGATAACATCTTCGAATTCAGGACCCGGGTTGTTTTTTTGATTCGCGGTACCGATATTACTGATGGTGATTGAGTACTCAAGAATATCTTCACATTCGACAAGATTGCCATTGAGGTCGGTCACTGTTTTTCGCGCCATTATCTGAGTCCTTGCATATCCGGAAAATCTGAGGTTATCGAAGAACGCCATACTGTCAAATTGATTGTCGCCTTCATCCTTTAAATCGATAGTAAGGGTGATAATTTCACCGGGGGACACTGGGTGTTCACGTCCGATAAGGGCAGATGCTCCAGCATCGGCTCCATTGGTATTTGGTGTTGACTGCAGCCAGTCTACCCCTGACGGTGCATTATCCTGAGAAAACAAATTATATCCAGTTCCCAGGAGAGCTGTATCACGGGCGTTAAGAACGAAGTCTCCTCCATTGACGTTAATGATGTATGAGGATACTCCTTTTGACGGGGAGTTGACAGTAATGGTAAGCTGGTCATTATATTGTGTTCCAATATAATCCGGGTATTCAACCGTAAAGAATTGAGTATCATAATAGAGATAATGCATATAGGCAGGGACAAGAAGTTGCATCTGGAGGTTTGCTTCATCTCGCGGGGTCCCATATTGCCCGCCTTGGAACCAGTTTCCACGTTCGCTCCCTGGGCATAACCCATTCGAAGTAGCGTACACGAGATCAGCTCGCCCAGTGCTAAAAATAGCAAACGATGATCCATCAGTCGGAATAAGGTTTCCTCTTGAGGAGAGAACCATGGATTGCCGATGGCCTGCGGCATCTCTATCCCAATACTGGGAGCTGATTAACGCTGAGGGATCGGCTAGCAATGCTACCGCAAGATCATACCCATCATATGACCCAGCTTGTACTGTGTTTGGGGTAATCGCTACGAAAGCGAGAATCACCTGCAGGAATACAATCCCTATCGTGGGAATTTTTTTGTTCATTTCCTATCCGCCTCCACCATAATTTACGATAAATAAGATGTTTGATTCTGCGACGACATCATCATACATCCCATCATTTGGGATCACCAGACATTTCCAGGATTCATCAAGAAGTATTTCTTCTGAGACAATCACACTACATGCAGTGTTCCCATCTTTTGTACACAGATAATTCTGATACAGTTGTTCTGGTGTCAATACGCGAGGATAAATCTTTACTTCATCAATGGTACCCGTGAAATTTATTTCACCAGCAAGTCGGACCCCCGTGATCTCCATGTCGTCAATCGCCATGTATTTGTTCGCTGTCGATGTGCGCCATTTGAACTGCAAGTGAAGCACACTTATCGATGGCGGCAGTGTAAACAGTATCTGTGTCCAGGCTCTCTGACCACCAGGCATCACTGGATTTGTTATCTCAAAAATAGGTTTCCATTGACTCCCATTGCGATAATAAAGCCCTATGAAATCATTGCTATCCGTATTTTTGTAGCTGTACCAAAAGGAAATCTCTATGCTTGTGTACCCTGATACATCGATGCCGGTTCTGTTAAACGCAGCGTATTCTGGGTCGAAATCCCCAGACCCACCGATAGAATAGACTCCGGTGTGTGGTGTTAACGCAGTAGAGGGCAGTAAACCAAAATCACATTCTATTCTTGCGTAGCTTGTTGCATTGATATAGATCTGATCAAGATAGACAAGATCATCATCGTAGCTTGCATCACATTGGAAACGTAGTCGCATGTTAGTGGGGAATCGATAGTTGCTTTCATTGATGTAGACGATGCTATGGTACCAGACACCCTTTGTGTAGATACTTGGATAATTCGTATCAAGAATGGTAACCCACGACGTCCCATTATAGTACAGGAGCCACCAGTCTTCACCGCTTGCCCAGCCGTTCCCCCGCCACATCCACCAAAAATCTACTTTTACGGATTTGTATGCGGGGGTGTCGATATCAATCGGATTTAGGGTGATAGATGAATAGGTGCCGCTGTTGTCTCGTATACACGCAGAGGCAGCCCCTTCATGTTTATAGGCACTGGACCGGTAACAATCAGCTGAGGTGCCGTTACTTCCAGGAATATAATTCCCCCATCCTGTTTCAAACGTATCATATCGCAGGTTCGTCCAGTTCTGCTGCTGTTGTCCCATGGTTGCATTATTTTCGGTCCATTGGTTTTTTTCATCTTGGGCTTCGAAGCTGGTCGAGAAAATGGTTTGTCTGCCAGCAACACCAGTCCCTTTCCCAATCGCACCAACGGGTGTTTCACCAGAACCAAGGAGTTTTCCTGCAGCATGGGTATGTTGATAGGTATCAAGCATTCCATCGACATAGATAGCACAATCGCCTAACGATGCATCATAGGTTGCAGCGATGAGATGCCAGGTGTTATCGTTCACGATGACCGCTCCGGTCAGATCGATGGCACCATCACTTGAGTTTGTACTCCATTTCACATGACCATTTGTGACCGCAAGCTCCCAATATTTATTGCGGTTGTACGACAGAATCGTCCCTGAACTCTGGCTTGTTTTTACCCAAGCTTCGACCGTGATTTTATCAATGTAGTTATCTGAAAAACAGTATGGAATAGAAATGAAATCATCGCCATTAAACTGATACGCACCACCAAGTTTCCCTTGGGAGGTCCAGGTGGAACCGTTAATAGTTCCATTGTAGTTATTCCCGGAGTAGTCTTTGGTTTGGAACGGATTCTGACTGTCAAATGGTAGCAAAATCCGTGTCAAAGAAGAATACGGACCTGTTGATGCAACCATCCAACGATAAATGAAAGTCACCGGATCAATGTTCGGCACTATAGTATAATCATAACAGATAAGGTCTTCGTCAATGGTTCTTGTTCGCAACGTGGTCATTAACATAGGATCAAGCAAGGGAGATGTCCCAGGACCCGGGGGATGATCTCGAGGCGTGATGATACCATCAAAGATCATTTTTGTACTCCCGTCGGTAAGCACGGTGTACACACTGACTTTCACTTGTTTTTCTTCGCTAAAAAGAGCTTCATTGATCGGGAGATAGTAGCATTCACCCATCACCCAGGGATCATTATCAAAACGATAGACGCGTGGTCCATCTGATTGCTCCACACGAATGGTGTACGTATCAAGCTCCTCACCACCAACATGCTGAAGGACTACTCTCCCATCATCAGTCACATACCCAGCAAGATTAACATGGGGATCCGGCGAAGGCAACGGCACAGGGAAAAACTGATAATAAATGACACCAAACGCGCTGATGGCAATCAGAACAAGAATAATCGCACCAACGACTTCTGATGCTGCATTGGAATTATTAGAGAACGACACGTTCTTCATCTCTCCAAACCACAAGTATATCTCTGTTGTCTGAGTGTATTTAATGGTATCGCGCCATTATGCTGGTTTGACAAATTAAAAGAGAACTTTAAAAGTGATAAATGAGACTAAAACCAGGATGAACGCCTGACGGATCCCTGCAGAGAGGCGGCCTTCCATCATGAACCCACCAAGGAGTCCACCACCAAGGCTTTGGACAAAGACAAAGGTGAAAAACATGGTTTTTACCGCCATTGGGTCGATATTTGCTATTCTGATGTTTCCGATTGCTTTTCCCGCCATTTTCCCCTGAAGGTCGTAAATAGCCTGGAAAATCGTTCCGTTGATGACAAGGATGACTGCGAGGAAGACAAAAAAACTGATGAAAATGACGATGCTGTACATGGACATCTCGGTGCGTCGTTGTTGTTCAACACGTCTGATTTGGTCAAGCTCTATAGCTGCTGCGTTAAAGACCGAGGAGGTGTTCCCACCAATTTCCAATGCTTTATCGATAGTAATCGCGAGTCGTTTTACTTCATTGTTATTGATTCGATTTCCGAAATTTTTTAACGCCTCATCAATGGGAATGCCCCATGATAATTGCGCCACCATCATTTTCAGCTCATCCGTCAATCGACCGTAATCACCCTCCGATGCCGATCGCATGGAGTCATAGATGTTCATCCCTGATGCTGAGGAGTTTGCAATGTCCCGTAGGAAATCAGGGAGTTTATCCATGATTTCGCGTTTTTGTTTTTGTTTAATGGAGTTATAGAAACCAATTGGTCCGATACAACACATGATGGCAAAGACTAGATAATCAATAGGTTGTATGAAACCGACATTGATGATAGGATGGCCGATGAAAGCAAAAAACCCAAAGATGGAGAAAAAAGCGGTAAGGAGAATCGATATCGCGAGGATGACATCGATCAGTTTATCTTTTCCATATTTTCTGTTGATGTTGTATTCTTTCATATATCTGATTTTCTTTATACTTCTTCACCCATCCCTGATTTCATCATGACATAAAATCCACAATACGCCATTGGGAGTATGACAAGGGAGATGATATAGAGGAAATCAAAGGAGATGCCACCGCTAGTAAGTCCCATGACTGACAAAATGATAACAAGGAATAAGGGAAACGCAATCACGGTGGTGACAAAGCTTTCCGCCATGATGGCGAGCGAATCAAGGTTCTTTTTCCTATCGGATATATCATCATACATGTACCGCTCGACACAACGGTCGAAATAGGGGGCAAGGTCGCTTCCTGACTGGAGGACCGCGACGATACCTTGAAGGAAATCCTTGAATTTTCTCGAGGGTGATATTGTGATAGCGTTGTTCAATGCAGTGATCGCATCCACCCCCATAAGTTCGATTTCCGTGGTTATTTTCTTTGCTTCCTTCTGTACTTCACCATACAGTTCGATTCCGGCTAGGGTCCCAAAGATTTCTGAAGGGGAAATCCCAGCGACAGACATCGTATTGATGAAATTTGCGACATAGGGTAGGTGTCGGTCGATGTTTTTTCCTCGCGATTTTGCTTTTGTAGCTGGTAATTGAAGGTACACCATCCCAATCAGAAACGGAACAATTGCGGTTACAACAAGGAGGAGTAACGCGGTAATGTTATTTGGGAGGAGCAGATAGAGGAATAGCGTTGAAGTAAACGAAGCAATAAACCCAAGAATAATATTCATCAGAACCATGGAGTAGTACTCTTGGTACACCATGCTGATGTCTGCTTTTTCAAGCATGTTGTTCTTATTTGTCTCACTGACGTTGAATCTGTCAAATATATTTGAGAAGAGTTGCCGACAAAACCGTGTGTATTTGGTCGATTTCATTCTTCGGTATCCCTCTGTATACGCTCAAGGACCCTTTCAGGGAATTTTTTGTATTCTGCGATGACGCTGCCGAATTTCTTGTATGATTTGATTTTTTTCTTCCGCATCCATTCAAGGACAACAATCCTGTTGTTGAGTTCATGCTGAAGTTGTTCATCAGACCAATCGTTTTGTTGTTTGATTCGATTGAAGATTTTGCTTGACCCAGCTACATCGAAGCGATCATCGGTTTTAGAGACCCATGTGTACGGTGCCATGAAGATGAGTTGATTCGTATCAGAATCTAGTTTGATGATTTCAGTGACACTGGTCATCCGTCTGACCATTTTCCCTCCAATTTCAACCGCATTTTGAAAGACAATGACATCAAGTGAAGTCAGAAGAGCACGGGGGAGTTCTATCGGTGGATTTTCCAATCGTTGAATCAGTGTATGAATCGTGCTTGCATGGACCGTCGCATACGCAGTATGCCCGGTTGCCATCGCCTGGAAAAGACTGTATGCTTCTTTTCCTCGGACCTCACCGACGATGATGACACGGGGTCGTTGTCGCAACGCCGCTCTGATGAGATCAAACATGTCGATGTCTTTGCCGGTTTTGCTTTCATCGCTTGCTGCAAATCCTTTTCTTGTGGTTCCCGCGATCCAGTTCTTATGGGGGATATTAACTTCTCTGGTGTCTTCTATGGAGATGATCTTATGGGACGACGGGATAAACAGCATTAGGGCGTTCAGCGCTGTGGTTTTTCCACTAGCGGTTCCTCCACAGAACAGAATTGATGCACCGTCTTCGATCGCCATCCAGAAATACGCGGCCATCTCGGTGGACATGGATTTGTATTCGATTAAATCGATAGGGGTGAGAGGGATTTCTTTGAATTTCCGTATGGTGAAGGTAGAACCTTTCGTGACCGTGCGTGCAAGGGTCGCCTGGAGACGAGACCCATCGGGTAGCTTTCCGTCGACAATAGGTGAGAATATCGAAATTTGTTTTCCTGAGACTTGACAGAGTCGAACGAGAAATGAGTTCAGCTCCGGTTCTGAATCAAAGTAGATATTTGATTCGATAGCCTCGTATTTTCGGTGATGGATAAAGATAGGAGTATTTGGTCCATCAGACGAGATATCTTCAATGCCATCGTCATGCATCGGAATATCAATGCGTCCGTACCCGAGGAAGTCTCTGAATATATGATAATAGATGATGTCTTTTGAGCCTTCTTCGATGTAGATATGATTGTCTGTTATAACACGTTCAATGGTTTCTTCTAAAAATTTTTGTTTTTCCTCATAGGTCATGTCAAAGGTGTTGATATCTGCAAGCATTTTGAAGAGATGGGCGATTTCATTTTTTGTTTGTTTTTCGTCTTCGTTGAGTTGTGGTTCGATGACCTCGTAGACAAAATCATGGGTGGCATGATCATAGATGATGCGTTTTGACCCTTGTTCTTTCCATCCGAATCCTGTTTGTTCCTCAATGACTTCAATGTCTCTTTCAGGGGTTTCGAGGAGGACTTCTGTCGAGGTTCCATCGTTTTGTTGGGTTTCAAAAGCAAGGTCTGTCACTAGTTCTGTCGTTCCTTGTTCAGAATCCTGATTCTGTGGCGGAGGGGACAGGGATACTTTTTTTTGTTCTACGACTTGTTGTTCTATTGTTTTTTCTGATGTATGGATATGGTACTCTTCTATCGGTGAATTATTATCCTTCACTTTTTTCGTTGTTTTTGTCTGATGGATTGGTTGCTGTCGTTTTTTTGTTTTATTGAGAGGTTGTTCTTCTTCGTCTAATGTGTGACCTTTTTTTTGTTTTGCTTTTTCTAACAAGCCCATGGGAATCACTTAATTTTATATTTATTCATGACTTTTTCATATAACTTATAGTCTTTTGATTCAATAAAATCGGTTAAAATATCGTCCGGGAGATCTGCAAGCAAGGTATCGGTCATATGAAGGACTTTTATGAGTTCATCATCAAAGAGAAGAGCAGAGGTCTGTTTATCTTTGTTGAGAGTGTCTCCTTTCCCTGTTTTTTGTTGTTGTTTGTTTCCTTTCATTTTGAGGTGTTGTTGTTTTTGTTTGAGGTTCAATGCTTGTTTTTCCAGTTTTTTCCGTTGTCGTTCGTCTATACGTGCTTGTCGTATTTGAAGTCGTTTGAGTCGTTTTTGTTCTTTTTGTTGTTTTTTTATTTCCCGTTTTGATTGTGCCGGTGGTTCTTTTTTTTGGATTTTCTTTTTTCGTTCACCAAGGTCCTGATCTTTTTCTGCGAGGTCCGTTTTTTTTCTTTTTATTTTTTCTAGTTTTTCATACTCACGTTCAAGTTCTTTGAGTTTTTTTTCTTCGTCAGCTTGTTTTTCTTTTAGTATTTTGAATCGCTCTTCCAGATCAACAGACAGGTCGGCTTGTTCACCATCTAATTTTTGTTGTTTTTTATCAGTAGAATCCTTATTGTTTAGGAAGTAAAGTTGTGCTTTTTTATCGATTTGTTCAGCTTGTTCCTCTGAAGCGTTCAAGACATTTTCGTATCTCTTTTGTTTCGTTGTTCGGGTGTCGATAATCTCTATTTTTTTATGACGATGATCTTCGTCCAAGAGTATATGTTTAAAGGGAGTGGTATCTCTTTCGTTTTTCAGATTTTTTATAGGTGTGATGTCTATGGTCTTATGAAATGCGGTGTCATCTTTGATGAGGGTATTAACATCGATGATTTCGATACGATCTTCTGATGATGGTTGTGTCTGTGTGGTCGTTTCGGTGAACTCGCGGCTGGTAATGAATCGGAACTCAGGGTTGAAGGAAATCTCTGTTTTGAATTCTTCAGGGATGACTGGTGTGATAATTCGAGGTGACTCTGAACTGAGTTCCCATGCGATTTCTTGATGGGTAAGTGCTTTGTTTAAAGGTGGTCGTGGTTCGATGGGTGTTGGTGGTTGTGGAGGAATAATCGGTGGTGTTCGAACCGATTCAGAAGAGGGGGCTTCTTGTTCGTGTTCAGCAAGTAGCTGGTCGACTTTTTTGATCATCTCAAGGTGAAAATCAAGACCTTTAGGTTCCGGTTCCTTTGATGATGTTTTGTTGACGAAAAGGGTTGCAGTGATTGGTAAAAGTAAAAAAGGTTGTATATTTCGGCCCTTGATTTTTTTTTCTTTATGAGGCATACTTTTTCCCATCCCATCCTGTAGAGACGATGCTCTAGAGTAACGATTCTGTGTCGCATCCCAATTTAATGACAAGTAGGTAAGGAATTATTTTCTAATAAACGTTTCGTTTCTGAATGATGTATCAATATTTCTATTTTGATTTGTTGGTTTCCTTCATTAGAATAGTAGAAAATAATAATGATTAGTTGTATTATGAACAGATTTCTTTTAGTATCAAAAGATTTTTTGTCTTCATGAGGAGTGTTGTTTTTTCGTTTTGTGATTTGACGGTTTTTGCATTCTTCCAGCGAGAATATAAATAGAGTAAAAACAAAAACAGCACGTTGGAATTGGTATGCGTAAGCATATTTGGTGCGGAGAGAAAAAAAATAAAAACCGATTGAAAGACAACAGATGAAGGGTAAGGAGATGATTGATGATTCATCTGTTTTCAAAAAGTTTTTATACCAAGTATCATATGCATCTTCCAATAAAAACAGCTTTGAAAAAAGCTAGGAGAGAATGGGATAAATGAAAGCAAATAGAAAGTTTATAGAAGCAGATGAACGCGCAGTATCCGCTGTTATCGGTGTCATTTTAATGGTTGCCATAACAGTAGCAATTGCAGCAACAGTTTATGTCTACGTCAGTGGAATGATCGGTGGAACAAAAAATCAAACACCTAATGTGGCATGTACAACAGACTCAACATCAAATAAAATTACTGTTGCTACTGCAGACGCTAATATAAAATGGAAAGATATAGTCATAACGAACGATACTTCCGCTCCTAAAGTCAACTGGACGATTTATTATAATGGTGGAACAACGGCTAATGCAGTAAACACCCCAATAACCCTAACTACCATAGATGTATTAGCAGGTGATTATGTCTTACTTAATTGGGGAACTAAAACAGGTAATGTG
>JAFNFT010000017.1 GCA_017885605.1 Methanobacteriota archaeon
CTCATGGCCTACGCGCCTGTCTTGGAGAAGCCGAGGCATATGTCTGCTCCAACGTCGCCAGCCATGGCATCATCTCTACTTGGGGAAACACCTATGGCTGGGGCGCGGACCACTTCATCGACGCCCAGCTCGTCGACCAAGAAGGCCGAATCATCCGGTCAAGCGACCCCAATATTGACAACATTTACGCCTCACCTCATGGCATGACGAGCCTTACGATCACCCCTTCGCATATTACTACGGAACTGACCCTGAAGCTTCATCCGATTCTGCCGGATGAGCACGCCGTATTTATCCCCTTCGAACATCTCGGGGACGCCGTGGATTTTGCTGCGAATCTAGCTCAGCGGAACATTGGTTTGTCCCTCGTCGTACTTTCCAGTAAGTATTACTCCGACTTCATCTGCCCGACTGAGGCGATCGCTAGAGACTTCGAACATGTAATGCGTACCCACCTCAAAATCCGTTACATCGTCGACGTCATCTGCGACACCTGCGACCGTCGGTACATCGAAGAGCATGCCTCTGTGATCATCGACGAATCCATGATGAAGGCCCTTTTCCTGTCTACTCCGACACTTGCGTCCCTCAAGGACAACCCGCTCCTCAAAGCTATCCAGGAGGAAGATGATCCAGCCCATGCCGTCTTCGCCGGTCCCCTCAAACCTCTACTACTCCAGGCCTTACGTCCCTCGCCTGAGCAGCTCGCTGCCACTTACCCCGTCGACCTCCGGGACTTCTTTACCGCTTTGTACTCGCGCCCTGAGCTCTCAGATCCCGTATGGCTCCATGCCCACCGGATCCTGCCCAGCCGCATGCTGCGACAACATATGTTCATGATCCGCGGCGGCTTCCTCAAAGCAGACAAAAATCTCATCATCAAATCCCATGCTGTGCTTGCCGCCGCTGGAGAGAAATACGGCCTTGACCACGCCCTCGGATTCATCAGCTTCTATGACGAAGGGAGAACCGCGTTCATTGAGTACGACTATTACTACGACCACACCGAACCCAAGGTGTACGAACGCCTGAATAACGCCATCGTCGAATCGCTGTTCGGCGAACTCAGTCTTGATGGCTTTCTCCCCCTAGAATACGTACTTCACAAAGGTCTACACCGCAAAGAACACGTCTTCTACCCCCTACCCAAAGGCCTCTCAAAAGCTGAACTCAAACAACTCCAAACCATGATCCAACAAATTCTTGCAGGATAACGGAAGAGATTCTGAGCTCCCATGATCTGCTTCGCGCCGCGGCGATAAGCTCAGGGATTAGCATAACGGTTTTCCGAAAAAAATCTCCTAACAGAGTAAAATAGGAGGATTTAAGCTGTTTTTCCCTGAGGGCTTAATAGTCATACTCCGTAATCCCTCCAGCGGCTAATTTTATTTTTTTCTCCTGTTGGACGGCCTTAAAAATGCAATCCCCGCACGGGGCTCCATTAGCCTGAATTAAAAGCCCTCTGTCATGGAACGGCTTAGCGACATCAAGTATTTGTCTAACCATAATTTTAAAAGTATACGTGAAATGTGGCATAAGAGAATGGTGTGGAGTTTGACTTATGGGGAACGATACCATAATAGAGGTATCTGATTTAACAAAATTCTACAGAGATTTTCCCGCTGTCAATCATATCAGCTTCGAGGTGAAGCGAGGAGAGATCTTCGGTTTTCTTGGGCCGAACGGTGCTGGGAAGACAACCACGATAAAAATCCTGACAGGGTTGATACAACCAACTGAGGGAACAGCAACGATACATGGAAAAGATATACGAACACATATCGTTGAAATCAAAAAGACGATTGGCGTGGTCACTGAGGATTCCAATCTGTACGACGAGCTCAGTGTTTTTGATAATCTTCGGTTCGTGGGGCAGCTGTACGGTGTTTCTCAAGGGGAACGGGAGAAACGGATAGGGGAGTTACTGAAAAGATTTGATCTTGAATCGAAGGGGAAAGCGAAATTTGCCACTCTGTCAAAAGGCATGAAACGAAAAGTGACCATTGCCGCAGCGCTCATCCATTCTCCACAGGTACTATTCCTTGATGAGCCGACAACTGGTTTAGATGTGCTATCTGGAAGAATCCTACGATCGATGATTAAAGAACTGAAAGCATTGGGCGTCACTATTTTTCTCACTACGCATTACATCGAAGAGGCAGAACAACTCTGTGACCGCGTAGCGATACTGGTAAATGGCACGATAAAAACAGTGGACACGCCAAAAAATCTTATAGCTGCGACGAACTCGAAAAATTTAGAAGAAGCTTTTATTGAAATCACTGGACTGAAAGAAGAAATCATGCTTGTTGAAAAAGAAAGGAAACGATAAATAATGTTTAAAGAAGAAGTCAAAGGATCACTTTACATCGCGTTGAAAGATTTAAAAATGTATTATTTCAAACCACCCAATCTGAGCTGGGGGATTATGTTTCCTATTGTGATGGCGCTCGCATTCATCCTAAGAAACCCTTCAGGTGTGAAAGATTTAGCCTCTGGGTTGATTGCGATGTCGATTCTGTTTGCTGCCACATCAGCAGAAGCTATCGTCATTGTCTTTGAACGGAGGACAAAGACGTTTGAACGATTATTGTTAGCTCCATTGTCTCTTCAATCGATTTTATTTGGAAAAATTATCGGTGGCGTCATCTTCGGATTTCTCATGTCAAGTATATTTCTGGTCGGATCGGTTATTTTCTTGGGAGTCCCTTTCTCAAACACTGTATTTTTGCTTGGATCGTTGGTGCTCTCTGCCTTCGTCTTTGCAGCCTTTGGAACCCTGGTCTCGGTGGCTGTAAAAGAGATCTTTGATGCGATGACTTTGGCGAACTTTTTCCGTTTTCCAATGATTTTCCTCTGTGGCGTTTTCATCCCTGTAAGCGCTCTTCCTGCGTTTCTTCACCCGCTTGCGTATGTTCTTCCCTTGACGTATTCCGTGGATTTGATCCGGTTCTTCATCACGGGATCATATGATCTGGTTCATCCAGCAGTTTGTGTTGTTGTTCTCATTATATATTCGACTGTCTTATTCTATCTTTCTGTTTTTGTATTAAGGAAAAGAATTGAACAATGAATATGAGTTGGATGTAAAGGAGAAGTAATACGAAAACTAAAAGTACATCTGAGTATAAGGAAATCTCCATTGAAGAAACCATTGGATTACTAAAAACTACAGTGAATGGACTGGCAGAATCCCAGGTAAAACATCGCCTTGAGCGCTTTGGCTACAATGAGATAAAAGAAGAAAAACGACATCCCGTAATTGATTTTTTTTCTCGGTACTGGGGGCCCATGCCCTGGCTATTAGAGATAGCGATCATTCTATCATACTTTCTCGGCCATTATCTAGAAGCAGTAATCATTTTCATTTTACTCACGGTAAATGTCATCATTGGTTTTGTTCATGCGCACCATTCGCAAAAAGTCCTTTCTTTATTGAAAAAAAGGTTGGCTGTCAAAGCAAAGCTTCAGCGCGATGGAGTCTGGGTGATAAAAGACGCACGGGAGATCGTTCCTGGTGATATCTTTGTGTTGGAGCTCGGGGATCTGGTGCCTGTTGACGCCAAGATCATAAAAGGGGAGATTTCTGTTGATCAATCAGCATTGACCGGTGAATCGTTACCTATCGACGTCCATCGATCAGATATCATCTATTCCAGTACCCTGGTGACCCGCGGAGAGGCCTTCTGCGTAGCAGTAAACACAGGAATGAATACTTCCTTTGGTCGAACCGCTGAGTTGTTACAAACAGCCAAACCAAAATCTCATCAAGAAAAAATCATCATGACCATTACAAAATATATGCTGTATTTCGGCATAGCGGCGTTGATCGCCGTAGCAATTTTCGCATTGTTCACCGGTATCACGTATATTTCGATTCTCACGTTCGTAGTAATTTTTCTCATGGGGGCGATTCCTGTGTCTCTTCCAGCGGTCATCACCATTGTCCAATCAGTAGGTGCGATGGAACTCGCAAAGGAAGATGTACTCGTCACCCGGCTTGACTCCATTGAGGATGCTGCGTCTGTTGATGTGCTCTGTCTCGATAAAACAGGTACCCTTACTCAAAACAAATTATCGGTCACCGATATCATACCATCTATAGGGTATACAAAGGAGGATGTTGCGCTGTTCGCACGATTAGCATCGCTCAAAGCAAGTAAAGAGAGGATTGATACTGCGATCATCGACTATACCGAGTCCTTGGGAGTTGATGTTGCCTCCTATAAAAAGATTCATTTTACTCCGTTTGATCCGTCGATTAAGAGAACGGAGGCGCTTATTGAGAAAGATAATAGACGCTTTACTGTGATGAAAGGATCGCCACAAGTAATACTTAGTCTGTGCAAAGAAATAGATGAAAAAAATAGAAAAAATATTGATGCATCGATTGAAGATCTCTCAAAGAAAGGATACAGGACGCTTGCAGTTGCCCGGTCAGCCGGAGATAGCGTTGATCGGTTTCAATTTTTAGGGTTAGTCGCCTTATCTGATCCTTTAAGACCAGATTCCAAGAGTATGATCGAAGCGGTAAAACAACTCGGAATCAAACCTCTGATGTTGACTGGTGATAACATCAACATCGCCAAAGAAATCGCGCAACAAGCATCAATTGGAAGTAAGATTATCCGCATGGGTGACCTCAAAGATTTAAGCGAAGAAGAGAAAATAAAAATTTGTGAAGAATACGATGGGTTCGCTGAAATATATCCAGAGGATAAATACAAAATTGTTACGTTGCTTCAATCATGCGGACATATCGTTGGAATGACCGGGGATGGAGTCAACGATGCACCAGCACTCAAACAGGCAGAGATGGGGATAGCGGTCAGCAATTCAACTGATGTCGCGAAAGGAGCAGCAAGCGTCGTACTGGAAGAACAAGGTCTCGGGGTGATCGCTGATGCGATAAAGATAAGCCGGAAAACCTATCAACGAATGCTAACCTGGGTCATCAACAAAGTCACCAAGACAATTGAGTTTATCGTTCTACTGGCTTTAGGGTTCTTCTGGTTGCATAATCTTATCCTCACGCTGTTAGGCATGGCACTTCTCTTGGTCGCCAATGATTTTGCAACCATTTCGCTGGCGACCGATAATGTGAAGGATACACGAACTCCCGATACGTGGAACATCAAGAATATTACATTAGCATCCCTCGTCGTCGCACTACCACTTGTGATTCAAGGCGCACTCACCATCTATCTTGGGGAAACCTACTTCAATCTCACATGGGTGCAACTCACGACGTTTGTCACGTTGACGCTTGTTTTTCATAGTTTATTAAAAGTGTCTATTGTGCGAGAACGGAGACATTTCTGGTCTTCACGACCTGGAAACGGATTAATGATTTCAATCGCAGTAACCATTGCAGCATTCGTGTTATTGGGCGTCTTTGGTATCATTATTCCGTCGATTCCACTTGCTCAAGTGCTCTTTACGTTAGGATTCTCCGCGCTCTTCATCTTCGTCGTTGTAGACCCTATTAAATATTGGGCATTCAAAAAATTCTGTTTATAACAGAAAGTACGATAGTATTTGCATTTATTTTGAGGGACGTCTTTTTATGTGAAGAGCTGACGTGAGATTTTATGTGTATAAATTAAATGCCACTTTTTAATTAGTATGGAAATAAATACGATTAATGACTTCTGATCCCAACTGAAATACTGGAAATCAATAATGAATTATTTTTTAATTATTTTCAATCCATTTTTAAGTTATGATTTTAAATTAATATATATTTGGTATAATGTGTAATACAGACCAAAGATATAGGGGTTGTAGAGCCCTAAAATGAATCCGTTTTTTACATCCCATCCCCTCCTCCATTCTGAAAAGGACGGCTCCACGGCTCTACAATGCCTAACTTCATTCTGTGATTTTTTTTAATGTAACCGGTATAAAAATATTAATGTAAAATTGTTTCAGGAATTAAACTGTTTTCAATTTATTTTTTACTTGTTTTTTAGTGATATTTTAATAATCTCTAAGAAATCAAACAATTGAACATTTGGAATGGTGATAGTATATGAAAAAGTCAAAACGTTATGTAACGAAAGTGAAGGATTTTCAAAGAATAGTGTTGGCGGTTGACGGTTCTGATGGTTCAACACGGGCGGTTAAGAAAGCGTTGTCCTTAGCTAAAGAGACTGGTGTTGACGTGACAGCGCTCCATGTCATGGAATTCCCCTATGTAGCTTCCGTAGATTTGAGCTATACGTATCCAGATATTATGGAAACAATAAAAAAAGAAGGAAAGACTGTTCTTGATGAGGTGAAAAAACAAGGGTCGGAAATGGGGGTTCATGTGAAAACGAAACTGGTGGAAGGAATTCCTGATGATCAAATTATCAAAGAGGCGAAAAAAGATGATCTCATTGTTATGGGGTGTAAAGGAAAAACAGCGCTAAGTAGAATACTTGTGGGAAGTGTTTGTGAAAAGGTATTGCATCATTCAAAATCTCCGGTGATGGTTATTCGATAAGGAGTAAATGTCTCATGGATAAATGGGTATGTATTATATGTGGCTATATTTATGATCCTGAAAAAGGGGATCCTGATAATGGCGTAAAACCAGGTACTAAATTTGATGATATTCCTAGTGATTGGATTTGTCCTGTGTGTGGGGCAGGTAAAGACCAATTTAAAAAATTGAATTAATTAAATTTGGAGGAAAAAGAGATATGGTGAAATGTAAAGATGGAAGGAAACATGTAGTCGTGAGAGAGTATCAAAGAAAAGATGGGGAAAAAGTATCTCGTTATGAACGAAGTTGTCCAAGCAGTAAACCGAGTGATGATTGGTACTATTGCTGTGTGTGGTGAGGAATGTGGCGATGATACTCTCCATGAAATAGATATCAAAGGAGAGACAAAAAAAATCTGCGATGAATGTGTCGATACTATCCATGGCTTGATGTAATCGACAACATAACTGATTAGGTGAGAAGTTGGAAAAGACAATTGCAGTGATCATTGATGATTTCTTTGAGGACGTGGAATACACAGAACCTATCGATGCATTCAAGAAAGCTGGTTATACGATAGTTCATGTTGGGTTAAAGAAAGGAAAGATTGTAGAGAGCAAAAAACAAAGAACAAAGGTACGTATCGATGAAGCGGTGAAAGATGTTTCCGCAGGGGAGTTTGATGCACTTCTGATCCCCGGTGGATATTCTCCTGATAAACTTCGTGTTGATGAGGATGCAGTTCAGTTTGTGAAAGATTTTGTAGAAAGTGGAAAACCGGTATTTTCCATCTGTCATGCTCCTCAACTTTTAATTACCGCTCAGGTCTTGAAAGGACGAAAAATAACCGGATGGAAATCCATTGTTCAGGATATTAAAAATGCAGGAGCGGTTTTTCTTGATCAGGAAGTTGTCGAGGATGGTAATCTGATTTCGAGTAGGAGTCCACAGGATCTTCCTGCGTTTATCAAAGCATCATTGCAGAAGTTACAAACATCTTGAGTGAAGAGGGATAGTGATGAGCATGAATAAAAAACCTGATAATGAAAAAATCATCTCATACGCTTCAGGGACGAAAGCCGGTGAGGACCTTCTGAATGAAATAAAAAAGATTAAACAAGAAACAGTGGACATCCCCTTGATCATCGGGGGTAAACAACTAAAAACTGATGAGGTGGTGGAGGTACGCTGTCCCCATAATCATGCATGTATTCTTGCTCGGGTTCATGTAGCGAATAGTGAGCAGGTACTCAAAGCAGTTGATGTTGCCTTACAAGCGCATGCTCACTGGGCGTCTTTAGATTGGCAGTATCGGGTCGCGATTTTTATGAAAGCAGCGGATCTGCTTTCTCAGAAAGAAAGAATGCGTCATGTTGCAGCAACGATGATGAATCTGTCAAAAAACCCGTACGAGGCTGAAAATGATGTTGCTGAGTTGATTGATTTCTTCCGTTTTAATGCGTTTTTTGTTCAGCAGATTTCAACAGAGAATCCTAATCAAGGAAAGCACGAGATGAATAGATTGGATTGGCGTCCATTGGAGGGATTTGTGTTTGCGGTGTCGCCATTTAATTTCTATTCTCTTGGTGGAAATCTCTCAGCCACTTCTGCGATGCTTGGGAATGTCGTGCTCTGGAAACCTGCCACAAATGCAGCGTTCGCAAACTATGAAATCATGAAACTACTCACGTATGCTGGGCTTCCTAGTGGTGTTATTAATTTTGTTCCTTTTCGAAGTAAACATGCTGATGTTCTTCTAAAACATCCTGATTTCGCTGGTTTACATTTTACAGGAAGTTATGAAACATTGGTGAAACTCTGGATGGATATAGCAAAGTATATTCCAAAATATAAAAATTTCCCAAGGATCGTCGGTGAGACTGGTGGGAAGGATTTTATCTTTGTGCATCATTCAGCGGATGTTCGACATGCCGCGATGAATATTATCCGTGGTGGATTTGAAAGTCAGGGGCAGAAATGCTCTGCAGCCTCGCGGATCTATATTCCAAAAAGTATGTGGAATGCTATGAAGACTCTTTTAAAGGATGAATTATCAAAGATAACATATGGAGCAGTTGATGATTTCCATAACTTTATGGGAGCAGTGATCGATGAAGACGCTTTTAACAAGGTTGTATCCTATATTCGCTATGCACAGTCAAATCCTGATTATGAGATTATTTCAGGAGGAACATATGATAAAACTAAAGGTTGGTTTGTTGCTCCAACCTTGATCAAAACAAATAATCCTCAAGGAAAGTTAATGAGTGAAGAGATTTTTGGTCCTGTAGTAACCATTTTTGTCTATGATGATGACAAGTATGAAGAGATGTTACAACTCTGTGATTCGACTTCCCCATATGGATTAACCGGTTCTATTTTTGCTACCGATCGAGAGGCGATAACGACTGCTGAAACAATTTTACGGTACAGCGCAGGGAATTTTTATATCAATGATAAACCTACAGGGTCTGTTGTTGGGAGACAACCCTTTGGTGGTGCACGACATTCCGGGACGAACGATAAAACAGGACTCTGGTTAAGTCTTCTGCGATGGGTGAACCCACGAGCGCTAAAAGAAACAACGACTCCTGTGTATGAATGGAAACGTAATTATATGGAGGATTCACAAGTTGATAGTAACTGATAGTATATCAAGAGATGAAGGATGAAAAAAGAAGCTTTTCTCTATGAAAAACTCGGAGATAAAAAGGTCCATTGTTATCTCTGTGCGCATCAATGCAAGATAGCTGAATCAAAGTTCGGGGTCTGTGGTGTCCGCCAGAACATCGATGGTCTGTTGTATACGCACGTTTATGGTGATGTGATCGTAAGTAATGTCGATCCAATTGAGAAGAAACCTTTGTATCATTTTTATCCCGGGTCAACATCATATTCGATTGCGACCCCAGGGTGCAATTTTAGGTGTGGTTTCTGTCAGAACTGGCGGATATCTCAACTCAGAAGAAATGAGAATACATCTCAAAATACACAAGAGATGATGCCTGATGAGGTTATTCAAAATGCAATTTTGAATGACTGTCAAAGTATCTCGTATACATATACCGAGCCAACGATCTTTTTTGAATATGCGTATGATATTGCCCAGCGCGCAAAGAAAAAAGGACTATCAAATATTTTTGTAACGAATGGTTATATAAGTAAAGAAGCAGTAGAGCTTATTCATCCATATTTGGATGCGACAAACGTTGATCTGAAAAGTTTTCGAGATGAGTTTTATCAAAAGGTGTGTCATGGACGTCTTCAACCGGTGTTAGAAACAATTCATTTGATGAAAGAATTAGGCATTTGGGTTGAGGTCACTACGTTACTTATCCCTGGGAAAAACGATTCTGTTGAGGAACTCACCGATATCGCTGCTTTTCTTGCCTCGGAGGGAAGGGATATCCCCTGGCATGTGACGCGGTTCCATCCTGATTATGAATTCCTTGATATCAAACCTACTTCAATGAAGCTATTACAGAAAGCTCGTGATATTGGGGAACGGCAAGGTCTTCGTCATATCTATATCGGAAATAATCCTTCTGAAGTAAATAACACTAATAATACCGTGTGTTCTCAATGTCATGCGTTATTGATTAAACGATCGTACATGGCTGTTGATGAAAATAAAATTGTTGATGGGAAATGTCCTTCCTGCGGGGCAATCGTTGATGGGAAATTCTAAATCAGAAGGAGGTTTTCTTGTTTAACGATAGAGAGGATGCTGGGAAGCAGCTTGCCGAGGCGTTAAGAAAATATAAAGAAAAAAAACCGTTAGTATTAGCGATTCCTCGTGGTGGGGTTGAGGTTGGCGTCCAGGTTGCCCGTTTTTTAGAAGCAGAATTTTCTATCATCGTTGCAAGAAAGTTACCCTATCCCGATACTCCTGAATCTGGTTTTGGTGCGATTGCTGAAGACGGAAGTCTTTATCTTCAAAGCGACGCAAGGTACTGGCTCCCGGAAGTAGCTATCCAGGCTATTATACAGGAGCAAACAGAAGAGATGAACCGACGCATTTCAATACTTCGTCAAGGAAAACCATTACCTAAAATTTTTAATAAAACAATCATCCTAGTCGATGATGGTATTGCTATGGGTTCGACGATGCATGCATCAGTGATGTTATGTAAAAACAAAAAAGCAAAAAGTATTATCGTAGCAGCACCTGTTGCTGGAGAAAGGGTGGCTATGGAACTCGAACAGAGTGTAGATGACGTGATGATTTTAGAAAAACCCCTGCCGTTTCATGCTGTTGTTCAAGTCTATCGATACTGGCATGATGTTTCTGACAAGGAAGTGTTAAATCTCTTGAAAAATTATCAAATTACCTCAAAGGGGAGTGTGTCATAGTATGGCAAACGGAAAGGTAGTAGAAATCGAAGATGTTGAAACCTGGGAAACAACTATTGAAAAAACAACTGATCCAGTACTAGCCAGGTTTTATAATCCTGATTGTCCACATTACTACATTATGCTCCCTACTTTCAATCCTATGCCGAAGAATTTAAAGGGAAAATAACCTTTTTAAGAGTAAATATCGCAGAACATCTCAGTATCACCCCAAAATACGGAGTACCTGGTACACCAACCTTTAAGTTCTTCTGCAAGGGTCACTGATTCAAAATTATGTTGGTGAGATGTATCCTTCACTTATTAAAAAGATGGTCGAGGATGGACCGCAAAATAGTAAACAATGTGTTGATAAAGTAACCTGGATCCATCCAAGGATCACGGGATACACCTAGCGAAAACAAAGACATGCAGTCTGATCTTATAACTATTTTTAACGTATTTTTTCATTGTTTTTTAGTCATGTTTTAGTAACTCGTTTGTAATGAATCTGTTGAGGTAAATAACATGGTTGATGACAATCTATACAATCTGATGGCACAGATGGTGGAAGAACATAAAAGTTTGTATCGGATTAAAAAGATGTACAAAGTCGATGCAAAAAAGTGCAAAGAATGTAAGGACTTTTGGGAAAAATTAGAGAAAGATAAAGAAGATCATATACAAGAGCTCATGGGTCTCATCCAAAATCATTTTCCAACGGATATGAAAAAGAAATATTGCTACTATAGCAAAGGAGAAAAAAAGGCTAGCACTATAAAGACAACCCGCTGATATTGAAAAAAAGTGATCCGCTCATACAAAAAAAGGGAGCGCACCGTGTTTCGGGTTGAATTCAGCAACTTCTGATACTGTGAGAGGAAGGACAACCCTTGAAGATAATCCATTTAGGGAATATGGTAGCCGAATCAGTCGCATTTCTCCATTGGTGACCCAAGGGTCAATGCCGTATTTTTGGTAGCGGGACGCTATCGCCTTCCGCTCTTTTCTGGTGAGTATTTTGGTGTCTTTGTCGAATACATGAATATGAAAACCTCTCCCTGAAAAAACAATTCGTACATCAGTATAGTTTTTTTTCAATTCATCATACAACTGTACGGTATTAGTAGAGGTTATTTTGAACGCGGTTTCGCAGAATCCAAGTCCCCATCCTTTAGCTAATCGTTCCTGAGACGGCCCATGGATCGGACAATCAACATTTTCCGGATCAAGATCAAACGCGAGTTGTTGACCGAGAAAATTATCCCAGGTCCATGCTTTCCGTAAATCATAGGAATGGCAAAGTGAGAAATCCTTGTAATAATTGCGATCATAATATACTCCTTCTGGTAGAAACTTAAGAATCTGAATATGTACATCCTTGAGAGTATGATAATTGTCAATAATTAATGGTTCGTCTTTGTCTTTTACGTATTCTGCAGGGTAGATAGCTGAATGACGACCGATGATTACCGCAAAGACAAGCTTTCGACCAACCCAACTCCGAGATTTTTTTAGATTAAAACTTTCATAGAACTGTTGTCGTTCTCCTAGAGCAGAAAGCCGCATGTTGTAGGGAAGTTTCATACGTATACATCTTATCCTCTATTTTTAATTCTTCCACAAATGTTTGATCTTGTTATTTCTAACACAACCTTATTTTAAACTATTGTTTACTTATTTTTTACTTATTTTTCACCCATTTTTTCATCATGTTTTTGTACACTAACAAAGCTTAACGAGTATTAGGATGTGAAACACCATGGAAGTTATCACCGTAGTTGAGGGAAAAATACCTCAATCAAAAAGAAAAACATTCGAAACATCATATGCAGATCTTCGGTACGAACCGATGCCAACAGGATTGGTTGAAACCACGTTACTACGAGAAAATAACAATTCGGGTATCTATCGCATTCAAGGAAGATGGGAAAGTCAAGAAGCGGTAGAAATCATGAGGAAAAAAGAAACACCAAAAGCAATCGAACTTTTTCAAAAACTTGGAGTTTCCCCAAAACTCGCCATCTACGAAATAGCAGATACCTTTGATAAAGACATTCTTGCCCAATCTCTTGAAAAATGCTGATAAATATGATTAAACTAAAACGTGTCTACGACGAACCATCTATAAACGATGGATATCGAATTCTCGTAGACCGCCTCTGGCCACGAGGGTTGAAAAAAGAACAGGCTTGTATCGATCTCTGGCTGAAGGACGTAGCACCAAGCGCAGAATTAAGGGCCTGGTTTTCCCATGACCCTACCAAATGGGAAGAATTTAAAAAACGATATCGAAAGGAACTGAAAGAAAAAACTGAACAAATACGACAGATTAAACATCTCGCGTCGGAAAAACATGTAATCACCTTTGTGTATGCAGCCCACAATAAAGAGCATAACAACGCAGTGTCTTTACAAGAAATTATTCTAAAAAATTAAGGAGAAAACAACAATGCAGCCAATAGGTATATTAATGAAAGAACATCGAATAATTGAACGGATGTTAGTACGAGTAGAAGAAGCATATAATATAGCGAAGCTCACTGGAAATATCAGTACCGATTTTCTTATGACAGAAATTGATTTCTTTCAGACGTTCGCAGATAAAAACCATCACGCAAAAGAGGAAGATATTTTATTTCGAGCTCTCGGTCAAAAAAGAATGCAGATAGAACATCGTCGTATCATGTCCACCCTTCTTGAAGATCATAAAATAACACGGTTGATTGTCTGGGCCTTGGGTGCTGCACGAGAAAAATATTTACGGGGATCAGAGGGAGCGATGGTTGAACTTCTTGCAACCATGGAACGATTGTTAGCAATATATCCAAAGCATATTGAAACAGAAGATAAACATTTTTTTTATCCCAGTATGGAATATTTTAACGAGATGGAGAAAGAAGAAATGCTTGAACAGTTTTCAGAATATAACAAATCTATTGATTATGAAAAATATGTACAAATAGCAGAACATTTTGAACATCCTATTGCCATACATAGCATGAGTGGTAGGTGAGGAGGATCGACCAATGTCTCCAGGGATAAAACCAAGCCTCCGGATTCTCGGTTTTGCAGGAAGTCTCCGAGAAAAATCATATAACCGAGCTCTCTTGCGTGCAGCAAAAGAACTTGCACCTGAAGGGATGGACATTATTATTCATGATCTCAGTTCGATTCCTCTATTCAATGAAGATGTGGAGGTTAAAGGTGACCCTGAGGCAGTCGTTGTTTTTAAAAATGCTATCAATCAGGCGGACGCGCTTCTCATTGCTTCCCCAGAATACTGTTTCTCTCTTACGGGGGTCCTGAAAAATGCTTTAGATTGGGCGTCCCGTCCCGCTGATGCATCGGTTCTCGATGGTAAACCAGTTGCTATTATGGGAGCTAGTACGGGAAATTTCGGGTCAGTTCGAGGACAGATGATTCTTCGGCAGACTCTGATGTATTGTAATATGTTTGCAGTAAATGACCCACAGGTCCTCGTTGGTAATGCAGTCAAAAAATTTGATGCAACAGGCCGGTTGACTGACGAAAAAACACGAAAATTTGTACAACAATTGTTGGAGGAACTTCAAAAATTCACGTTGCGTCTTCAAGCTGAAAAATGACCATAGGAGTATCATAATACCTGGAACACTCAAATGAAGAAACGACAGAACAATGAATCGAACATAAAAACATGCCCATTTTGTACGATTGATACCAAAAGAACAAAAATCATTAATTCTAAACCTTATACGATAGTTATCTTAAGTAATCCTCGATTGGTTCCTGGACATCTCTTAGTAATTCCGAAAAGACATGTTGAAAAACTTTCTGAATTAATTGAAGAAGAGAAAAATGAACTGTGTAATACCGTTATAGAATTTCAAGAGAAAATTCTTTTAAGAGTATCCTCTGGTTGCGATGTGAGGCAAAACTATCGTCCGTTTCTAAAAGAGGGTCGTCTAAAAGTCGACCATTTACATATTCATCTTATTCCACGGGAATTTAAAGATGATATTTTTAGACATATACAAATTTTTGAAAATAATTTATTCAAAGAACTTGATGAAAAAGAGATAAAAAATTTTCTCTTTAAAAAAAACTTATAATGTAAAGTATTTTGAAGTTATTTTTTACTTGTTTTTAAGACATGCTTATATCTGATTCAGGGTTTTTGAAATCATCTAAACTATTTGAGGTGAAGAAAAATATGGAAACTGTTATAGAAACAGGTGAATTATTTCAAAAAGCTGATTGGAAAAAAGAAAAGCACGTCCCTGTTATCGAATGCCCGAACACGATAAAAGCAGACGAGATATGTGAAGTGAAAGTGAGTATAGGTAAAGAAATCGCCCATCCAAATACAACGGAACATCATATCGCGTGGATTTCAGTACTGTTCAAACCAGATGGTGAGAAATTCCCTTATCATATCGGACAGTTTCTGTTCAATGCCCATGGTGCTTCTGCTCAAGGTCCTAACACGAGCACGATTTACACACACCATGCAATTACTACATCTCTTAAGACATCAAAATCAGGCACTCTCCTTGCTATCGGATATTGTAATATTCATGGTCTTTGGCAGTCATCCAAAACTATTACTGTCAAGTAAACAAAAATCAGAGTCGTTAGAAGGATCGTTGTATGTTGAGTACCGAATGTGATTTACCTGGAAAAGTCGCGATTGTCACAGGTGGGAGCCGCGGGCTTGGAAAGGCAATGGCGATTGGGCTTGCAAACGCTGGAGCACACATCGTCGTTTGCGACCTGTTAGATACGAAAGAAACGGTGAGTCTCATCCAAGGTTTAGGACGAGAAAGTATAGGGCTGAAGGTTGATGTGACCAAACCCGCTGATATTGCGATGATGGTGAAAAAAACTGTAGAGAAATTTCATACCATTGACATACTGGTGAATAACGCAGGGATTGTGAAGAGCGCACCTGCGGAGTCCATGACTGAAGAAGACTGGAAAAGAGTACTGACCGTGAACCTTACCGGAGAATTTCTCTGTGCACAAGCAGTGGGCAATCAGATGATCAAACAAAAACACGGCCGCATTATCAATATCGCGAGTGTCGCAGGAATGTTTGGTTCTGCGCAATCAGCAGCGTATAGCGCGAGTAAAGCAGGGATTATCCTCCTGACAAAAACCTTAGCTGTCGAATGGGGAAAATACGGGATCAATATCAATGCGATTTGCCCAGGGGTCTTTCTCACAGATATGACCGACAGTTACCTAAAGGATCCAGGGTTTGATCAGATGATTAAAACACGGGTTCCTCTAGGACGATACGCACACCCTGAAGAGCTCATGGGCGCTGTCGTGTTTCTTGCTTCTAATGCCTCAACCTATGTCACTGGGCATACCTTAGTTGTTGATGGCGGGTGGACTGCAGGGTTGTAAAACATTCTTTATTAATGGAGGCTATGGTATCAAACCTATGAATGACGACGTATTCACATACCTGATTGGTGGAAAAGCTGGTCAGGGTACAAAAAAAGCAGGTATTGTTGCTGCAAATTTCTTTTCTGCGTTGAAACGTAATGTATTTCAGATGAACGATTACCCGAGTCTCATCCGTGGCGGTCATAACTTTTCTCTTGTAAGTACAGCAACGCGGAAGATTTACAGCCAGTATATGAAAGCGGATCTTGCAGTACTGCTTGATCAGCGAAGCTATACGATTCATCGGGATCACCTTACAGAAAATGGTGTGCTGGTGTATGATAGTACGGCCGTGAAACAAGGTCAGGGTATCGGGCTTCCTATTGCTTCTCTTGCGAAAAATTATGCTGACCCAGATTTAATCGTTGGGGTTACAGGGATCGCAGTACTCGCAGCCGTAGTCGGTGCTGATCGTGCGAAGCTGGATACGCTCATCCAAAAAGAGTACCGTCGGAGTGCTGAGGATAATCTCAAATTTGCTCATGAGATCTATGACGAAGCAGAGAAAAAAATCACGCAACGGTTTGAATTACGAGAGGGGAAGGAAACCCATCCAATCCTTGCAGGTGCTGAAACCATTGGTTTGGGTGCGAGCGCTGCTGGCCTTGACCTCTATTTTGCGTACCCGATGACACCATCGACTCCGATTTTACATTTTCTTGCGGCACAAGCGAAACAATTAGGGGTTGTAACGGTACAGCCAGAGAATGAGATTGCTGTTGCGAACATGGCGATTGGTGCTGCATTCACCGGTGCTCGTAGTATGGTTGGGACAAGCGGCGGAGGGTTTTGTCTCATGCAGGAGGCGTTTTCTCTTGCTGGGATGGTTGAGGCACTCGTCGTGTTCTTTCTTGGTCAACGTCCTGGTCCCAGTACAGGGGTGCCGACGTATTCTGAACAGGGTGAGCTTCTCTTTTCGTTATACCCTGGTCAAGGTGAGTTTCCAAGGATTGTCGCCTCACCAGGCAGTATTGAAGAAGCGTTTTATGTAGCTGCTGAACTGCTTGATCTCGCATGGCGATTTCAGACACCAGCAATCTTACTCTCGGAGAAACACCTGACCGAGAGCAGTATGAACGTGGATCTTGACATAGAGAAAATCAGAGCAGCAGCACCTGACATGCATACAAGTGGAATCTATCAACGATATCGTCAGACAGAGACAGGTGTCTCACCCCTGCTGTTTCCACCGTCTGATGCGATGATTAAATGGAATAGCTACGAGCATGATGAACAAGGGTACACGTCTGAGGAGGCTGATGTGATCGCACGGATGCATGTGAAACGTCGGACGAAACAGGAGAGCCTGATTCGGTATCTTCGAGAGAAGGTACAGACGGTAAACGAGTATGGAACTGGTGATCCCTGTGTGTTTACGTTTGGGTCAACGACGATGAGTGTTCGAGAGGCGGTGCTACACGCCGGTCTTTCGTGTACTGTGGTGCAGCCTATTTACCTGCAGCCATTCCCTTCGTGGAACCTCATGAAGTATGTAGGGCGTAAAGCGGTCGTAGTCGAGCAGAATTGTACCGGACAACTAGAGCAGCTTTTACGGGAGAAAACCGGCATCACGCCGATATCGTCGATTCGGCAATTTAATGGAAGACCTTTTAATCCAGTGGATCTCGCTGAGCAGTTAAGGAAGGTGATCGGTTAGATGGCAGATGAGTTAACAACCCCTGCAGAAAATACCTGGTGCCCCGGGTGTGGAAATTTTGGTATATTAAATGCGTTTAAGAAAGCGATACCGAAGTTAGAGCAGCATGGAATTGATCGGAAGCATCTGGTGATTTCAGCTGGCATCGGGTGCCATGGGAAGATTTTTGATTACGTGCCACTAAGTGGGTTGTATTCACTTCATGGTCGGTCAATGGCAACGGTACAGGGAATAAAACTGGGGAACCCGGATTTGAAGGTGCTGACATTTGCTGGTGATGGAGATGCATTTGGTGAAGGGATTTCTCATATGATTTTTGCGGCGAAACGGAACGCTGATATCACAGTGATTGTGCATAATAATGGGACCTATGCGTTGACAACAGGACAGTTTTCTCCAACGAGCGGGAAAGGGTTTAAAGGACCATCGCTGCCGAGCGGGAATGTGGAGGAACCACTGAATCCATTGTCGTTGATGCTTGAGGCGGGTGCATCGTTTGTTGCGCGTGGGTACGCCGGGCGTATCGATCATCTTGCCGACCTTATTGTTGAGGCGGTGTTACATGAAGGATTTTCATATATTGATGTGCTGCAACCGAGTGTGGTGTTCAATAATACGTATAAGGAATATAACGCATTGGTTGAAATCATTGAAAAACCAGCGGGTCGGTTGGAAGATGCAGTGCAGCTCGCAAAACGATTTGATCGGTTACCGATTGGCGTGCTTTATAAGGTATCAAAACCGGTGTATCATAAGGAATTGTATGGAAAATGGAATCCGGCAGTGAACCGGCTGATGCATGAGGAACGGAAGCGACGTATTGCTACGTACCTCTCCGAGCGATTACAAAAATAAGATGAAAGTTGTGATGGAAATGAAAGTGAGAATAGACCAAGACGTATGTATTGAATGCGGGCTATGTGCATCAACATGCCCTGATGTGTTTGTGTTAAACGCAGGTGAAAAAGCGAGTATCGTTGAATGTTATCAGAATGGTGGTTCAGATATCGGAGAGGTGGGCGAGCCACTCCGTACCTGTACTGAGGATGCTGCTGGGTCGTGTCCAGTTGAGGCGATTAGTACTAGGTAAGAGTTGAGGAAGATGGTTGAGAAAAACAGGTTTATCCAACGTTGAATCAACGGATTCTGAAGGAGAGTAGAAATAATGGAATTTACTGATATGATAAAACAGCATATGAAAAAAGATATCGTGTATACGACAGAGGATGAACGGCTAGCAGATGTTGTTTTTAAGATGTCAAACGCTGAAGCAGATATCGCTATCGTAAAATCAAAAAACGATATCGTAGGAGTAATCACAGAAACAGATATTTATTATGCACTTGTGAAAGAGGTGTTACCAGAGAGTGTGAAAGAAGAAAAAAAATTGAGAACGTTTGATGATATGAAANNCTCTTGGGTGGCATCCTTGTGTTGATACCTTTGAAGATGATACTATAGAGAACGCTATTCGAATCATGCAACGAAGTGGGCTCCATCATTTATTAGTTCTTGATAAGAAAAACAACCTTGTTGGTACGCTCTCTTCTCATGAAATCATAAATAGTATCAGTAGAAGAAAAACAAAACCAATGAAAAAATAATTAGATTTTAAATAATATGTATGTGTTTTGTAGATATTTTTAACTTGTTATGAAACTATTTTTAAGTTATTTATTTTAATAATAGAGAAACTTATGACTCTATACTATTTGGAGATATACTATGAGGAAAAAAAACGCAATCATTTTTGGCATCATGCTAGTTTGTTTTTCTAGTGTAGTAGCCACAATATATCCCTTGACTCTGGGGAAAGAAACAATAACAACGAATGAAACCACCCTAAGTATTGATTTTGTCAGTAGCGGTTTTAATGTTGATTATAAAATCTCTGAACTTTTTGGTGTGAGTGCAGTGATTAGAAACACAGGTAGTGTGAGTGCAACCGATGTTCACTGGAGTATTTCTTTATCAGGTGGATTTGTCATTGTCGGTAAACAATCATCTGGAACGATTCCTTTGATTTTTCCAGGCGATGTTTCCATTGTTAAAATACCTGTCATTCTTGGATTTGGGAAACCATACATAACAGCAACAGCAAATGCGTTAAATGCGAATACAACGACGACTCTTGCACGGGCAAAGATTTCTGGATCTAAGGTAACTCTCTTACCTGGAACTGATGATTCGTTAATCGTCAAACTTGATCGTACCGCTCGTGGTTTGAAAGCCCCCATTATTTTAACCTATACTGATGATGGTTCCGGTCGGCTTTTTGTGGTAGAACAAACCGGTAAAATATTTGTTCTAGACAACGGAGTTCTACAGTCTACCCCGTTTCTTGATTTGTCCAGTAAGATAGTGAAACTCATACCCGTGTATGATGAACGCGGGCTGTTGGGTTTGGCGTTCCATCCTGATTTCAAAAACAATAGTCGTTTCTATGTGTATTATACTGCTCCAGCCAATGAATCGGGAGTTGATCATCATGACATTATCGCTGAATATCAAGTGTCAGACTCAGATCCCAATCTCGTAGATCCGAATTCCGAACGAATTATTATGAGTATTAATCAACCAGAGTTCAATCATTGCGGTGGACAACTAACCTTTGGACCGGATGGCTACCTCTACATTGGTGTTGGTGATGGCGGCGGTGAAGGTGATCCCAATGGCATCATTGGAAATGGACAGAATATCAATACCTCGCTTGGAAAAATACTACGGATTGATGTTGACCACGGCAATCCCTATGGTATACCTGCGGATAATCCATTTGTCGGTGTGGACGGTCTTGATGAAATCTATGCGTATGGGTTCCGTAATCCGTTTCGTTTTTCCTTTGATATGACGACCGGTCGACTTTTTGTCGGTGATGTCGGTCAAGATCTCTGGGAAGAAATCGATATCGTCGAAAAAGGAGGAAATTACGGGTGGAGGATTATGGAAGGCAATCATCTCTATGATCCCGCGTTAGCCGAGTATTTAGGAATTAACATAAGTTCGCTATCACCACCTGTTTATGATTACAGCCATTATGTTGGTCATTGCGTTATCGGTGGCGTTGTCTATCGAGGCACGCAGTATCCTGCTCTGAATGGTAAATATGTGTTTGGTGATTGGAGTGCTACGTATTTCCAGCCCCGAGGGAAACTCTATTATCTTGACGAAGTTACACCGAATGTTTGGAAGAAGATGGAGTTTCATTTCAGTGATGATAAACCGTTGAATCTTCGGGTGTTGGGTATCGGAGCAGATGAATCTGGAGAATTGTACGTGCTTACACAGCGGACTATAGGCCCGATCCTCAATACTGGTGAAATTTGGCATATAACGGTGGAATGAGAGGTGGAACAATGAGATATATAAGATATCTTGGTATCTTTTTAGTCGTTCTACTCGTAAGTGTGTCACTAGCGCCGTGGAGTGCGTATGCTACTCCGCCACGTTATATTAAGATTCAATATAAAGCAGATACACAGACCTTGCAGGTTACCGTGTCTCATGCCACTCCAGTCCGTAAAATTCATTATATCTATCGGATTGCTGTTGAAAAGAATGGTGTCCTTGAACAGTCGCATTTCTATACGATGCAGCCGCGTTTTTTCCTGAATACCTATGAATACAATATGTCTGCAAACCCTGGTGATGTGATCACTGTTTCAGCGTTTTGTATCCTTTTTGGGTACAACACACGTTCGACGACTGTGTCTCAAATTGAAGGCTCGATTCAGGTTTAGGTATCATTCGTCAGAAAAAGGACATCCTTTGGCTCTTGGGGGGTTCCCGGCATCGTATCAAAAAAACTTGTTAATATCATCAAAATCGGGCGTGTAATCATCCATGCCGTGTTCCTGGTGTATCTACTGGGTGCGCTGTTTGCCGTGATTGTTGGTGCATCCTTTGATGTTGTCAAATTCCTCTTTGTGTACGTTATTCTTTTTACCGGGACGCTTTCTGCGATGTACAATAATAATTACAACGATGTGGCTGTTGATAGAAATGCGACGCAAACCGTTTTTTCTGGCGGGAGCCGCATCCTTGTTGAGCATCCTGAGCTTTTGAAAATAGCGAAACAGTTGTCGTTGTCGTTCTTGGGCATCTCGATTGCACTGGGTGCTGTAGGCATGTTTCTTTTTTCGTACCCCGTGACATTCTTCGTTTTTATTGTATTTGGGAACGTGCTTGGCTGGTACTACACCGCACCTCCAGTTAAACTCATGTACCATGGACTTGGAGAGATATGTACGATGCTGGCTGTAGGGTTCATTTTGCCTGGGCTTGGGTATTTTGCACTCGCCGGTCAGATAGATGCGTCGTACGTTGTTCTTTTGGTACCGTTGCTCTTTCAAGGGTTCAGTATGAGTTTTTATCTGGAGTTACCTGATCGGGAGGCGGATCGTTTGGGCCATAAGAATACGCTAGTGGTCCGGTATGGTGCGTTATTCGGGTTTGTTCTTGGTGCGGTGTCAACAGTGCTTGCAACCATCTGTTTTTTTATCTATGGTTTTTTCAATGTTACCTCAGGTGGTATTAATTATTGGCTGGTTGGTTTGTTTTCTCTCCTGCCGTTGTTCTTTTGTCTTTATAGTCTTGTGAAATATAGAGCTGATACAACAAAAGTAGATCTTCTGGCGTTTCGTGCTGTCGTGTCGTTCTTCATCTTCTATATAGTTCTTGTCGGGTATTTTCTTTTTGTTATTTTCCGGTCATAAGGTAGTCAATATCATAAAATATGATGGGAGGGAAGGATAGAATCCTGGAATCATGATGAGATAGAAATTTTTCTTCGAGATAAACCCTGAAATTCGCATCATTGGTCATAGATTAATGAAATCAACCTTCAAGTATAACCACTTGATAATAAGACTAATTACTCTCATAAGAGCAATTGTTTTTGAATCGTTTTAAAGGTATTTTTTCTATAAGATATTATACTATCACACAATCTAAATAACCATTCCTGAAGAAAAAAGAAAGGAGATGAAAAAATATGGAAGAAAATTTAGATACGCTACACGCAGCATCAAATGTGAGTAAACTCGTCATGGAAAACGACCGCGTACGGGTGCTCGACGCTCGGTTTAAACCCGGTGAAAAAGCAGCGATGCACAAGCACTTTGACCATGTGATGTATATGTTCAACGATGGGAAAGTAAAGATAACACCATTAAACGGTAAAACACAAATAGCAGATCTCAAAGCAGGGCAAGCACTCTGGATGGAAGCCACTGCTCATATCGTTGAAAATTTGGGAAAAACTGATTTTCATTTTTTGGTTATAGAATTGAAAAAATAAATCACTACCAATTCCACTAGCGCTAACGAGACATCGATTATGACTTAATCAGTCCATGTTTAGATAGTCCCTGTCATGGCAACAATAATAAAACATTTTATAAAACAACCTGATGTAGTAGTACATCCTATGAAGACACGTATTCGACCAGCAGAAGAAAACGATCTTGCAGAAATCATCGACATATTCAACCAAGCTATTCATACTCGAACATCAACAGGATACCTTAGTGAATTCACCGTCGAACAAAGAACAGCATGGTTTCATGAACATACCAAAGAAAACTACCCTCTTTTGGTCGCAGAACAAAACAAAAAGATCATAGGATGGGTAAGTATTGAACCATACAGAAAAGGAAGAGCAGCTTTTAAGAAGACCGTCGAAGTAAGTTTTTTTATTCACAACGATTTCAAACGAAAAGGAATCGGAAATACATTATTACAAACAATGCTCCATACAGCAAAAGACTTGGGATATACCTCACTCATTGCTATTGTACTTGACAAAAACATCGGAATTATCAAACTGCTTAAAAAGAATAACTTCGAACAATGGGGCTGTCTACCGGAGATAGCAGAGATCGACGGAAAATCGTTTGGGCATGTGTATTATGGGAAGAAACTATAAAACAAGCAGCAACAATGATTCGAAGCATACCGTAGAACAGTGGGAGGTACGTGACTATTTCAAACCAGGCGACATCGGCTCTATCACCTCCCTTCAAGGGACGACGTACGCGAAAGAATACGGGTATGACACGACATTTGAAACATACGTGGCAAAAGGTCTTGCACAGTTCGTTCAATCATTCAACCCAAAGAAAGAAAAACTCTGGATCGTAGAAAAAAACAACCGAATCATCGGTTTCATCGCTGTGGTGAGTCATTCAAAGAAAGAAGCACAGCTACGCTGGTTTTTCGTTCACCCAGACTACCGAAGCCAGGGCATCGGAAAACATCTTCTCACAGAGGCAATAGAATTCTGCAAACAACAGAGCTATGAAACCGTTTTTCTTTGGACAACCAGTGAACTGACCACCGCCCATCATCTTTACAGTTCCGCTGGTTTTAAAAAAACCGAGGACAACACACATGAGATCTGGGGAAAAACAGTCACCGAAGAACGGTACGATATCCAGCTATGAGAATATACATTAAGATTCCACCGTGACGGCCTTGGTCTCAAGAAATCGAATGACTTCTGTAACGTCGGGGAGCTGCGCAATCGGATAGACTTTCATAAAAGAGACCTTCTGGTCGCAACCAACAATGATATTTGCCCGTTCTGATACCCCATCCTCATCCCGGAAGATACCATACTGCCTGGCTACTTTCCCATGCGGCCAGAAATCAGAAAGAAGCCGTATGCCCCGTAGGCCGAGTTCCTTTGCCCATGCTTTTTTCGAAGGCACCGGGTCAACACTGATACCCACAGCCACCGTATTAATCTTATCAAAATTTGTCTTGTTCTCTTCTAAGCTTTGCATCTGCAAAGCGCAGACCGACGTCCAGGCAAGCGGATGAAACGACAACAGTATGTTTTTTCCTCTGAAATCAGAGAGTTTGAACGGTGTTTCGTTGTGATCATCTAAAATAAAATCCGGTGCTTTCCTTCCAATGCGCATGATCTGTTTCTTCTTCATTGTGATAATCTACCTCCGTTTCGTACTGACTTCCCAGCAGAGTAAAATCATTATTGAACAATTATTCTTCCCTGTATACTTGGATGAATACTACAAGTATAGTTGGAAATGCAACATTAAGCATCGAATTGGAAAGATCTGTTTTTGCATGTGTTACGATTTTAATTTCTTCCTTCGTTATACCTCTCTACCTCTTCGTTCAAATATCGGGTGCTGATGTCACAGCAATAATTTTACCTACATTTTATCTTGTGATTTTTTATACATCCGGCAAGATCTTGTTTCCTTTTTTGTTCACAGGTCTCTAGCCATCCGACAACCTTTTTTATGTACTCAGAATCATATTTATCGCTCACAAATGCTCACCTTTCACGATTAACCTAATAATTCTTCCCTTGAAGTCCAAGCAAGAGTTCTAATTCAGTGATATGCTCTTGTTCTTCCATGAGAATATGTCTAATTTCATGTTCAAGCAGATAATCATAGTAGCCTTGTCCTTTCTCTTTCTTTAATTCCTCAAGGATTTTCCGGTATGTGTCAACCGCTGTTTTTTCGTCTTTTAAATTCACTTCAAGAATCTGTTTGATGGTTGTTGCCGGATGTCTTGGTGTAAAATCGACGCTTGGTACCCCACCGAGATCCCCAATTAAGGTTCGGAATTTCTCTTGATGTCCTTTTTCGTCGTTGGCGATTTCTTTGAGACGTGCGATGATTGGTTCAGCATTTATCCCGTCGACTATCTCCGCGTGGCTGAGGTATTGCACAAAAGCAGCGTGTTCTAGTTCCAGCCCATGATTTAATAATTCAATGATTTTTTCTTTTGTCATTATTTTCTACCTCCATTTTTAAGATACATTAGAGTAAAAAAAGGGAGAGAAATGATTATTTGATTTTCACTTTCGTTGTTTCAAACTTTGGTTTTGGCTCTGCTTTTGGTAGTGAAAGCGTCAGAACTCCGTCTTTTAATTCTGCGTCTACATTTCCTGTCTTTAATTCTTCAGGAAGTTCGAGACTTCGATAGAAATCCGTGCTACTCCGTTCTTGTCGTAGCCAATTCTTCCCCTTATTCTCACTGGTTTCTTCGTGTTCTGCACAGATTTCAACCATCGTTGGTGTCACTTCAATATTGATGTCTTCTTTTTTAATCCCCGGCATTTCTACATGCATCTCGTATTTATCACCGAGATCGACAATATCCATGACAGGCGTTCGATAATCAGGAGACGCCATGAGATCTATCCCTGGCTCCCAGAAGAGTTCATCAAAGCTTGATCGGAATCGATCAAAGAGCTGATCTATATCTGACTGGAGCTCATACGGCCTCTGTGACATTACTGCTGTTTTTTGTTTTGGAACTATACTCAGTTTTTCTTTTTTTTCTTTTCTTAACGCCATAGGTTTTTACCTCCAAAACTATTGAATGCTTCTTACCTTAAAACAATGACTTAAAATCGATTAAAAAATAGTTAAAAAATGATTAATTTTTTTATTTCTTCGATAGCCATCTCAACAAATAAGTCATACTATTTAATCATAATCTTCGATCCCGAAGTTGTGTGCCAATAAATTGCTTTTCCCAATCAACCACCAGTACAGTTCCCCGGTCTTATCATGGGGCAATTTCCCAACGAGTGCATCATCAAGTTCTTTAATAAATTGATTCATTTCTTCCTTAGCCTCAATATTACTCCCACCGTAAGCATTGACGTCTGGTAATTTATCAAGTTCTTTTTGAATCGCATCTTTTAATCGTTTGATTGCATTATCTGTTCTGGCTACCTCGTCGAATCTAACCATTTCTAATCCTCCGAATATTCTTTTTCTCGTTTTTTATTTTTACACATACAAGTGAAGAATTATTTGTTATTATCCTCATATTATTTTTTTTATCCTCCACGGAAATCATCACAGGCATCATCATGTTCCATGGGTCGGGCATGTTCTGCGTGGAATGGTTGGAGACAAATTTCACGAGGTATTTTCTTCATGGGTTTCCCGCAGCATGTCGGTGGTTCTTCGCTTGCTTCTACAAACGCTGTTCTATGGCATGAATTACATTCATACGTTTCTTCCATCATAGGTCTTCACTTAATTTTTTTTGCAACATATTCTGCAAGCTCTAGCAATCGTTTTGCATAGCCTGCTTCGTTATCGTACCAGACGAAAACCTTTACCATTTTATCATCGATGACTCGTGTTAAGGTGCCGTCAACGAGCCCTGAATGAAGGTCCCCGATGATGTCAGCGGAAACAAGGTCTTCTTCACAATAATCTAGAATCCCTTTAAGCTCATTGTTTGCTACTTTTTTATATGCATCATTGACATCTTTAACTGTGACATTGGTTTTTAATTCTGCAACAATATCTGAGATAGCTCCATCAGGAATTGGGGCTCGAAGTGCAATCGCATCCATTTTGCCTTTTAGATTTGGTAACACCAACGTAGTGGCTTTTGCCGCTCCTGTTGTCGTCGGAACTATGGATACTGCTGCCGCGCGGCCTCGTCGTTTCACTTTAGAGGATCGATCGACTAACGCTTGACTTGCTGTATATGCATGGACCGTGGTGACCAACAGATGTTCAATCCCGAACGTGTCATCCAATACTTTTATTGCAGGGGATAATGAATTTGTTGTACATGATGCGTTAGATAGAATATGATGTTTTTTAGGATCATATGACTTTTCGTTCACCCCGAGATTTATTGTTATATCCGCTGTGTCTGATGGGGCACTGATAATAACTTTTGATGCACCTGCTTTTAAGTGTTGTTCCGCATCTTCTCGCTTTCTAAAAAGACCTGTACATTCTAAAACAATATCAATTCCAAGTTTCTTCCATGGGAGATTTATAGGATCTTTTTCATTCGTAATTGTTATTTTTTTTGATCGGTATTTAATGTAATCGGACCCGTATTCTATGGGATATGGTGCCCGTCCATGGACGGAATCATACTTCAGAAGATATGCAAGTTCATCATTTGGGGTCAAATCGTTTGCTGCGACAATCTCTATATCTTTTGAGTTATATGCAATATAATGATGTAAAACCAATCGTCCGATTCTTCCTAATCCATTGATTGCAATTCTCTTCATTTTTATCATAACCAATTTTAGTATATCACCCAACATCTTTCTTTTTTATAAAAATGACTTAAAAACATATAAAAAACACTTTGAAAATGAGTGAACGATAATTTTCAAAATGAAACTCGTAACTGCATTGAAAAATAGAAATCCTTTTTTTATTTCACTGGTATCTCGTTTACGTCACCCCAATATGTAACAATTTGCTGGAGTATAGATGTAAATTTTCCAGAGTCAATTGGTTTTCGAACGTAGCTGTTTGCACCTAAAAGATATGACTTTGTGATATCTTGGTCCTCTTTTGAGGAAGTGAAAACAATAACAGGTATTAGTTTTGTCTTTTCATTACTTCGAATACGTTGAAGGATTTCAAAACCATTTAGTCTTGGTAAATTCAAATCTAAAAGAAGAATCATTGGTAATTTACCTTGTTGAGAAACGGATGCGTTATCGATGTCATGGAGATAAGAAAGTGCTCGGTTTCCATCCTGTGCAATGATCAATTCGAACTTCTCAGAAAGTTTGATTTTATGAAATGCGCGCTGAATAAGGAGGATATCATCCTTGTTATCTTCAATTAGCAAAATTTTTTTCTTGTCCATAATAAAATATCCTTTTATCTCATAGTTCAGACTATTCTATCAATATATGAAAAAACATAATGACTTAAATAGATTATGAATAAATATCTAAAAAATATATTCATAATGATTAAAAAAGATGAATCTGCCTCGTTCAATTTTTTCAGGAGGAATTCATTACATGATATTTTCAAATAATCGAATTTAGTGCAACTATTTTTTACGATTATACTGTTCATCTTTACACAATATTTCATTTTTTCATCAATGACAAAAAAATATTATAGCGAATAACGTTGAACAACACTATGGTACTGCGCGAGTGTTCGTTCCGCGACTCTATCCCACGTGAATAATTTGATCTCATGTGTTCCATTTTCTACCATTGTTTGTCTCAGAGGAGGGTAGCGAAGAAGTGCGATGATCTTGTTCGCGGTTTCATCAATATCCCAATAATCAACCTTAAAACAATTCTGAAATGTTTCAGAAACACCAGAGGCTTTCGAAACAATAGTTGGAGTCCCTGCAGAAATAGCTTCTAATGCTGTAATTCCAAAAGGTTCACTCACCGATGGCATAACATAGATACTTGCAATCTTGTAGATATGTTTCACCTCTTCTTCGGTAAGCTTTCCAGTAAAAATTACCTTATTAGCGATTCCTATCTCCACTGATTGATCAATCAATCGAGGAAGCATCTCACCGCAACCAGCGACAACAAATTTCACATTCTTTTCCAGTTCTAACACACGTTTCGCAGTTTTTAGAAAAAATTCAGGTCCTTTCTGAATAGTAAGCCGCCCTAAAAATAACACAATTTTCTGTTTTTTTCCTGCCCCAAGAGGATACACCGCATTGTGAATGACCTGTACTTTATTTGAAGAAATCCCGTATTTTTCGATCATGACCTTCTTGGTAAGTTCACTGACAGCGATCAGCTGATCTGCGTTTTTCATTCCTTCTTGTTCGATATCGATAAACCACTGATTGGGATTCAGCCAACCTGATCGATTATATTCTGTAGAATGAATGGTTAACACAAGAGGGATTCCGAGTTTTTCCTTTAACTGTACCCCTGCTTTCATGGTCAACCAATCATGACCATGAATAAGATCATAGTTTCCTTTAACCCTTTGTACTAGGAGATTATTGTACCGATAGACCGATTCAAAAAATTGACCACCCAATTCTTTTTCTTCAGGACGATCATAGGGGAAAACCTGCGTTTCTCCAACTTCGATAATCTGAATTCTCTTATGATTACTTTTTACCTTCTGCTTTGTTTTTGGCATGTAGAAATCAATAACGACTCCTTTCTCTGCGAGCCCATTTGTCAGTCCATAACAATGAGTCCCGAGACCGCCTACCTTAAATGGTGGGTATTCCCACCCGATCATTGCAATTTTCATCTACACTCTCCATCTTTTTCATAGAGTAGAGAAATCACTCCCCCCGATGAATCAACATGAATCTTCAGCTAGGTTAAAATATGACTTTGAACGTCATCATCATATTTGCATTGGAGTCGCGTATAAATCAAGCTGTCATTGCGTGATTCTAAATTGTCTCTTTTCAGATAGTTATCTCTAAGGAATTTATTTCAACCGGAAAACCAATTGGTTGTTTTTTCCCACCTGCGCTTCGATTTTGTTTTCTCTGGCAAGCCAACCGATAGCAGCATGTACATCCTGTTCATCGATATTAGTTCGTCTTGTAATTGTTGTGATATCTGCTTCTTTTTGAGATACAAGAAGATTCCAAATCTTCCCAGCGTTTGTCCCGATTTTAGGTGTAAGATTCGTGTCACCTAGTCGATATATCATTCCTGTTCTGTTAATTTTGTTTTCCCGTGCGAGCCATCCGATAGCACCATGAAGCGCTTTATCAGAGAGATTTGTTGTTTTTTGTAGTTGGGTTCGTGAAAGCGCGGTACCATTACTATTCAGGGTTTCCCATATTTTTCCTGCATTTCTTCCAAATTCATCGATAGGATTATTCATTTTTGATCACCTTTTTTTAACATTAAAGAAATATTTAACTATAAAACAATGATGTAAAAATAAGTAAAAAACATATATAAGACGATTAAAGTTCCATTTTCTATACAGTCTGTCGTTTATGCAAAAATGTCTTCCCCTTGTCTGAAATAGTCACCGTCCGCGACTTACCTTGTTTCTTCGTAAAGATAAGTCCTTTTGCTTCTAATACTTGAAGCCGTTTCGCTACTGTTGAATAGGCAAGCGTGAATCGACCCATAATCTTCTTAATGGGAACGATCGCATTGTTCTGATTCTGTTCATAGATGAATCGAAGGATATCATACACCTCATCTTCGATGGCCAACCCCTCGATTTTTTGACTTGGTAACAGCTGTAACTCGTTTTCAATTAATGCCATCTGTGTCTTCTCAATGGTAGCTGGATCGATTCTGAGCAACAGGAGACACTTATTCTTTGCTATATGATCGTTAATTTCATAGAGCACATCCATCACTTTTTCAAAAGAGAATTTATTGATAAGGTAATCAAGTCTTTCTAATAAAATCACCGTCTCCTTCTTTTTCGCACACAGTTCCTTAATTTTCTGAAGCAGGATCTGAAGATTAGGGATAGCGATGGATCCTTTGCCATGGTCTTGACCTAAAAGATAAAGCTGGATGTTCGCGGGCGAGGTTGTATTCTTAATCGACTCAGGATTCATCCGGGTGATCATATAACCAGAATAACCGGATGTCGCTAAATCCACAAGCAAATCAACAGCCGCAGTATTACTTCGCTCTGGAATCAGGTAGCTATTCCCAGCAAGTAATCTCCCATGGATGTCCATCTCTCGCGTAATATCCCTTCCGATGAAAAGAACCCCGCTACTCTGTTTTTCCTTCTCTTGTATAATAGATCCGGTGATTCGAAGGATTTTCTTTGTTTGATTTTTTGTGATAATGACGAAGTCTTCGTAATTATTTTGGGTCTCCGTGGAAAGATTTTTCATAAGATCAACGAGTTTCTGTATATTCTCAAACAGTGAAAGTTTTGCGATATTCCAGTTCAATACGTCTTTCTGTTTATAACCAATCACCGTCTCTGCTGCTTTATTCCATGTAGTGATCCTCTTATTTGCATCAACTGAGATGATGACTTCCGATGCACTATCAATCACATTCTGCAAATGCTCCTTCATCTCAAGCGTATGTTTCTCTGCTTTGTGTCGTTCTTCAATTTCTCCTCGTAATTGTTTATTTGTTGCTTCAAGCTGAGCAGTCGTATCAGCTAACTCGTGATAGGAACGGCGTAATTCCTCCTCCGCTTTTCTACGTTTCTGCCGATTATTTGCCTCTTCGATTTCTCGTTCAATCGCTGGGATAAGACGAGTAAGATTTCCTTTCATGATGTAGTCGTGAGCACCTGCTCTCATTGCCTCAACTGCAGTATCCTCTCCGATTTTTCCTGAGACAATGATAAATGGTAAATCTTTACCGGTTTTTTTCAGCACGTTCACTGCATCGAGTCCGCTAAAACGTGGTAGGACATAATCAGCGATGACGACGTCCCACTCTTTTTTCTCTAATGCTTTTTTCATTGCCTCTGCGATTTCTACTCGTTCAACAACAGGTTGAATCCCGCTTTTTTTCAATGCTCTTGTGAGCAATGTTGCATCATCTTCCGAATCTTCAACTAATAACACACGTAGTTGTTTATTCATTGGTTTTTCCTCCTAAGGTAAAATAAAATGTTGCTCCTTTCTCTTCTTCAGCTTCAGCCCAGATGCGTCCTCCATGACGATGGATAATACGGGATACAATACTCAATCCGATACCAGTTCCAGGATAGTCAGTATCATCATGGAGACGTTGAAACGGAATGAATAACTTATTAGCATATTTCATATTGAAGCCAGCACCATTGTCACGGATAAAAAACACGGTTTCTTGACCTTGTTGTGTTTTTCCGAATTCGATTTCTGCTTGCTTGTGTTTCTTGGTAAATTTCCATGCATTACCAAGCATATTTTCTAAGAGGATATGAAGAAGATTTGTATCCCCTTCCCCAATGAGGTTGTCGTGTTTGAGAAAATCGATCTTTCGAGTAGGATCCTCTTTCTTGAATTGGCCCATAATTGTTGTGGCTTCTTGACCTAAATCAACAGTTTTTATAGTCATTTCAGCACGGGTTAACCGTGAAAGTCGGAGCATATCATCAATCAGTTGTCCCATTCGCTGTGTTGCATTCCGAACACGCTGAATATATTCTTTGCCTTGTTCATCAAGTATATCAGCGTAATCTTCCGATAACGCTTGACTGAAACCGTCGATGCTGCGTAACGGGGCTCGTAGGTCATGTGAGACTGAGTAACTAAAGGATTCTAATTCCTTATTCGCAACACCAAGTTCAATACTACGATGCATGAGGCTTTCATTTAATTTTTTAATTTTATCTTCTACCGTCTTTCGTTCTGTGATGTCTGCAATGACACTGACGATCGATTGGAGCTTTTTATTTAGGAATATAGGTGCCCATGAATGAGAAATCCATTTTATTTCTCCTTGTTTTGTGAGAATGCGATATTCGAAACCAGACCCTTTTTCTCCTTTTAATGCTTTGGATAATGATTGTTTTACTTTTTTTTCATCATTAGGATGGAATGTCATAGGATTTGTTCCAATTAGCTCCTCAGGGGAATAACCCAGTATTTCCTTGCATGAGGGGCTTAGATATGAGATGATCCCATCTGGTTGTGTGGTCATAATGACATTCGTTGTATTTTCAACAATCTTTCTATATTTTTCCTCGCTTTTCTGTAACTCCTCTTCTATTTGTTTACGTTCAGTGATGTCGGTACTATAAATACGAATCCGTTGGTTTTCTGGAATATAAGTAATTGTCTGAAGATAATATGAATCATTGATCTTTACTTCTCGGGTTATTAGATTTTTACCTTTCTTCTGTAAATCTGGTATAAGATTTTTTATTCCTTTTAAGAATTGATGATTACACCCTTTATTCTCCATATCTGGGAAAAACTGTTGGGATGATGGATTCAGATACTGGATTTTACCAGATAAATCAATTTCAACGATTGGATTTGGATTTTTTTGAGGAAACGACGCAAGTCGAATAAGTTCTGCTTCTGCTTGTTTACGCTCGGTAATATCATGTACCATTCCAATTGATCGTATAATCTTACCAGATTCATTTCCGATGTGTTCGCATTTTTCATGAACGAAGCGGATTTCACCATTTTTTTTCACAATCCGATGTTCTATCTCGTATGTGTTCCTTCCTTCACGTAACGATCTGGTATATGCGTCATCAACTGCTGCACGATCATTAGGGTGAACTGCTGTAAGAAATGCTTCATAGGTCGGATCAAACTCCTGCGGTTTCAGACCAAAAATTCGGTATACCTCATCTGACCAAGTGAGATGATTATTCAGGAGATCGAGTTCCCAGCTCCCAAGATCCGCAATCTCCTGCGCCTTGTTCAATCGGTTTTCGCTTTCCTTGAGCATATTTTCGATTATTTTACGTTCAGTTATATCTTGTCCTTGTGCTATTGTTGCAAGAAGTGTTTTTCTTTCTTTATCGTATATGTTCGCTGAATTCCAAAGAGCTGTCCGGGTAATTCCATCTTTACGAAGAATAGGAATCTCTACGGATTCCCAATATTCTCCGCGTAAAGTCTGATTTATCTTTTTTATTGACTCTTTTTGGCTTTCTTTGGGGAAAAGGATGCTGAGTTTTTTATCTACCACTTCATTAGATGTATAACCGGTAAGATGCTCAAAGGCGTGGTTGAATCTCATTATCTTGAAATTTTTATCCCAGACGATAATTGGTGCATTTGCATAATTCAATAGATTATCCAGATAATCATGTGTTTCACGAAGTTTCTCTGATGCTTGTTTATGTTCCGTGATATTCAAGAAAGCACCGACCGCACTGTCTGGTTGTCCTTGAGAATCAAGGATGGGAGTGACGTTACCAAGTAAAGAGCATATCATACCGTCATCAAACACGATATCAAACTCATAATCAGTGAGAGGTTTGCCGGTTGCTGCTACACATTGCATCGGCATTTCTTGTGGTTTCAGTTCTTTTCCATCCTTATATACATCGTAATGTCTCATCTGATTAGCTACTGAACTTGATTTCGAGACATTCGATGAATCTTTTATTCGTAAAAGTTCATATGATGTACGGTTTCCAGTGATCGTAAGACACTTGCGATCATGAGCAATCCAGATGATAGCCGGGGTGGTATCGAGAACCGTTTGTAATTTCTGAGCTTGCGCATGGGCAGTTTCTTCACTGGTTTTTAGAGCTTTTTCAGTTTGTTTACGCTCGGTAATATCTTGTCCCTGTGCAATTGTGGCAATAAGTTTGTTCCCAGTTTTATTATAGATATTCGCAGAGTTCCATAAGGCAATACGAGTTATTCCATCTTTACGAAGAATAGGAATTTCTACTGATTCCCAATACTCTCCATTCAATGTTTTTTCTATCTTTTTAAGCGACTCCTCCCGCGTTAAATCTGGGAACAACATATGAAGTTTCTTACCAATTACATTATTAGATGTATATCCTGTAAGATGCTCAAATGCACGGTTAAACTTAATTATCCTGGATTCGCTATCCCAAACAATAATCGGTGCATTCGCATAATTTAACAGATTTTCAAGATAATCACGGGTTTCATGCAACTCTTCTTCTGCCTTTTTACGTTCAGTAATATCGATGTTGACGCCGAGTACACGCACAGCTTTACCATCTTTTTCATAAAATGCACCACCTTTGGCATTGATCCAGCGAATCTCACCCGAGCGGTGGTGAATTCGGAATTCCAAATTGAAGGGTTGATGATTGGTAATCGCTATGTCTCTCTCTGTTTCAATTCTCTCAATGTCGTCCAAATGAGTAAGATTTCGCCATTCTTGATATGTTTTAATAGAGTCTGGAGCAAGACCGTATAATTGGTTGAGTTCAGGTGTAAAAAATAAATCATTTGTCTGTATGTTCCAGTCCCAGATTCCAACATTGGCACTATTCTGCGCTAGTCTTAGTCGTTCCTCGCTTTCTCGTAACGCTCCCTCAATAAGCTTACGTTCGGTGGTGCGACGGTTGCTACCTCGCAAACCTAAATATCGTCCCTTTCTATCATAGATCGGTTGGCAGACGTGGGAGATCCATTGTATTGAACCATTTTTATGAACGATACGATACTCTGCTTCGCCAGCAATATATTTCTTCTCTTCATGAATATGGTCATCAAATATTGCTTGGTCACCAGGATGCACAATTTTTTTACATAACGCGGGATCTTTAAGGAAATCCTCGGTTTTATATCCTGTAATTCTCTTACAAGACGGAGAAGCATAGAGAAACTTTCCATTTGGATCGATCCAGAACTCAAAATCATAAGTGTTATCAGCTACAGTACGATATTTTAATTCGGCTTCTCCGAGAGCTGTTTGTGCCATCTCATAATCAGTCACATCACGATACGAAATAACATATCCCGTAATATCCCCAAATCCGTTATTGATCCGAGTAGCATGCACCTCCGTAATAATCATAGTTCCGTTACGATGTTTAACATGTATTTTAACTTTCGATGTTCCAAGGCGATTGAGTTCACCAATTATTTTTTCACGTTCACCTGGAGCATAAATTGGTTGTAATAGCTCTGTCGTGGTTTTCCCTAATGCTTCAACCTCGCTGTATCCAAAGATCTGCTCAGCACCCTTATTCCAGAAGGTTATTCGGAACTCGGGATCCGATGCGATAATACCATCCTGTACCTGGTTAAGCAGTTGTACCTGACATTCTCGTTCCTGCTCATTTTTTTTCATTTCAGGGCTTTCAATTCTATGCCATTTTCCGTCCCGTTGAATCAACGCAAACTGATGATTACTCACTACATCGATAATCTCAGATGCATTACATTTATCAAGTGAATAGGAACAGATAGCAATCATCTTATAGTTCCCAATGACATGATTAATGATCTCTTCATACTTCGTGAAATCCTCCCAGTCTTTTTTCTCCAACCAAAACGTATTCCCCGTGAGTCGAAGCCCATCAAATCCATTTTTCCGTGCCCATGCTTCTTTTTTCACCCATCCTGCTAAAACCTCATCCGCATCGAATTTCCCTGATTTTGTATACCATTGCGTTGCATCAAGAATCTCGACCTGCCCCTTTTTCATGTAGTCATCTAAATTTTTCACTGCTTTCTGTAACGCTCTTTTTGCCTCATCAACATGTAAAGGCTCTGAGGTGATCCACATACAAAATTCATTGTTTTGCAATCCTGCTTTAAAATACGGAACGAGAATATCAATAAGATCATCCTTGGTCTTATAGAATTGACACAAATGAGTACCCCAAGGTACAGCACCAATAATATCAATCCCAGTTTCTCTCTTTATTCCATCTACTTGTTTCTTTGATGAAGAGTCATACGCTAAAGTTAATGGTGTATCTTTCTTACTGCTCATAAATTCCCCCCATTAAACTGGAATTCTAATAAAAAATTATGAAAATCTCTCATAAGAATGTTTCTCCTTCTTTAGGATACGACCCATCCGTCTACTTTTCCATCTCATGATTATCAGAAACTCTTCCTAATGATTTCTACATAAAACGCTCAAAACGATCCTTTTTTGCTTTACATACAGGACAAATTTCAGGGGGATCATCTCTTGCACAGAGATACCCGCAGACCTTACATCGCCATACCGGTTTTGACAATGATCCACTTGGTATCGACGATGGTCTCAGTTGCTCTTTTATCTGGGTACGTTCCTCGCGATTCTGTGGTCGACGTTCAGGAATCGACTGAATTGGTTTCTCACCTTTCAACGCTGCTGTTGACACATACAACGCACAGTAACAGGCATCATATTCCAAGACATCAGCATCTCGGTAATCACAGGGGCAGATGATATCCATATCCTCAATTTTATTACCGGTTGCAAGACGACACGGACAATTCCAGTACCCATACCGTCGTTCATTAATCAGTAATCCCTTTACAAGATCTTTGGTAAACTCCACGTCAGGATTCAGATGATATCCACCAGCCTCTGCGTCTCGACTCAAACGTTGATGCAATTGATCTATTTCCTTCTGTGTTATATCAACGGTCATACGTGCAATGCCTCCTTGATGTCATTTTCTTTGTATCCTACAATACATTTCGTATCATTAATTACTACTGTGGGGTAGTTGCGATTTGGGTTCCATTTCGCCACCTCAGCCGCTATTTTATCATGTTGTTCATCGTCTAAGAGATCCACGTCAATATATTGATATTCCACCCCTAATTTATTCAAGAATTTTTTTGTTTTCTTGCACCATCCACAGGTACTCAGGCCATATAAAACGATTTTCCCTCGTTTTTCCCCTTTCACGATACTTGGCTCCATATCATTTACCACCTCATTTTTTTATACCTCTTTCAGATTCTGCAACGTTACAAGAATCAATTCAGGTAACGCAGGATGTATATGCAGACCTTGGAAAATAGAAGCTGGCGTCCCTTCAGATGATGCCATCGCATTAATGACTTCTTGAATAAGCATCGGCGCATACGGTCCGATAATATGAAACCCTAAAATCCTCCCGGTTTTCCGTTCGATAATCGCCTTCGCAAACCCTTTTTGTTCCATCATTGCGATACCCTTGGCTGTTTCAGAATAGAATGCTTTCCCTACAAGAATATCATGATTCTTTTTTGCCTGCTCCTCAGTCATTCCCACTGAAGCAATCTGCGGATGGGAAAAAATAGCATAGGGGATTGCGTGATATTCCATTTTTGCTTTATGATCATGAACGATGTTGTGTGCTACAAGATCAGCTTCTTTGTTAGCCACATGTTTAAACATATATTTTCCGATAGCATCACCAAACGCCCAAATGTTCTTCTTGCTCGTCTCTAAATATTCATTTACTTTGATAAAACCACGTTGATCAAGGTCCACACCAGTATTTCCGACTTTTAACAGATCAGCATTTGATTGTCGTCCTGCAGCAACTAATATCGTTTTCGCGGTGAACATCTTTTCTGCACTTGTTCGAACATCATTTCCTATAACATGGTAGTCGGAATTTTGTTTCCTCACGACTATGACGTCGATGTTTGTTTGAATCGACATTCGTTTATCCATCTCTTGCTTAAGTAACTCTGATATTTCAGGTTCTTCTTGAGGAATTAATCGATCCTGTCTTTGCAATATTGTCACCTGTGTTCCCATCGCTGCAAAAAAATGACCATATTCAGCAGCAATATACCCCCCACCGATAATGACCATACTCTCTGGTTTTTCTTCAAGATCCAACATGGATTCATTGGTTAAAAAATCAACAGCATCAATGCCCTTAATCGGTGGAATCAATGGGCGTGTCCCTGTAGATATAACGATTTTTTTACCTCGTATCTTTTCGTCATTGACTTCTATTACATAATCTTCAATAAAATGTCCTGTTCCGTCGTAGTAATCAAAATTTTTCACCTGTTTCACACCTTTTCGTTCGTGGCCTTGTTCCTCTTTTCGGATTTGTCTCATTCGATCCATAATTGTAGTAAAATCAACTCGCTGCACCTCTGCATACACACCCAGTTTACTCGCTTCTTGAATTTCCATGATCCTGTCTGCTGGAAAAATAAGCATTTTTGAGGGAACACAACCAAAATTCTGACAGGTGCCTCCAATCGGTGGTTTATGAACAACAGCAACTTTCAACCCATGCATTAAGGCAAATTCTGCGATATTCATTCCGGAACCGCCACCAATAACAATCACATCATATTCTTTCATAGTTCCACTTTTTTACCCAATTATTGTTTGTTGATAGTTGTCTCGTTCTCTGCTGAATTCATCAATTTTTGCTGCCATGATAAAATCATTTTCAGATAGCCCACCCACCGCATGAGTAAACAACGTAACATCCACTTTATTATACGAAATGCACATATCAGGATGGTGACCTTCTTTTTCCGCAAGATCTGCAACTTTATTAAAGAAAAGTATGGCTTCTTTGAAATTCTTAAATGAAAAACGTTTTCGTATCTTATGAATATGTTCGCGATCAAGGATCCATGATGGAATATCTTTACTATAGACATCTTCTTGTTCATTAGAAAACGGTGGTGTACCACCCTTGCAAGGAACACAATGCTTTTTTGCTAACTCCATATCCTATACTCCTTTCATTTTCATCGCTCGTAAAAGATCAGACCAAGAAATAATCCCAAGATATTCCCCATTTTTTTGAACAAGCAAACGTTCATGATTATTTTTCATCATCGTCTTAAACGCTGAGATCGCTGGCTCATCTGAAGAAATCGAGACAACATCCTTCCGCATGACATCCTTGACAATGGTGTTCTCATGCTTCTCTTTTTCCACCTTATGAAGTTCATTAATCGTCATCATACCTAGAATATGATTATTTTCCATTACTGGATAACCAAGATGCTTATGTGTAAACATATATTCAGAAAATTCTCGGAGAGTCATATTCGGAGAAACCGAATCAATCGAAGGTGTCATCAGATCCTTTACTTTAAAACTCTCAAGCGCTATCGAAATCTGAAGCGCTTTATCTTCCTCGGAAGCTCCAATGTAGACAAAGACGGCGATCAGAACCAGCCAGAAGTTGAAGAAAATTCCAAAAACTGCCATTGCAACAGCAAAACCTTTTCCTATATTCGATGCGATTTTTGTTGCCCTTCCATATTCCATCCGCGAAGCGAGAATAGATCGCAGAATCCTTCCGCCATCAATAGGAAAGGCAGGAATCAGATTAAATAATCCTAACAGTATGTTGTAAAATGCAAGCGTCCCTACAGTAATTGACATGATCTGAAGATTTAATGAAGTACCGAGATCATTTATGAGGAAATAACAAACATAAAACAAGAAACCTAAGAGAATGCTAATCGCTGGACCAATAGCGGCGATTTTCAGTTCCATTTTTGGGTCATGTGGTATTTCTTCAGCTTGAGAGACGCCACCGAAAATATACAACGTTATTCCATTAATTTTATACCCATATCTCTGTGTAAAATATGAATGACCTACCTCGTGAAGTAGTACACATCCGAATAAAAGCACCGCAATAAAAATTCCTAAAATTACCTTTACAATGAGATCAATCGGTAAGGCTCCATATCCAATAATAAACCCAAAAAGAGTTACGCTATCTGTTGAAAATGACCATGCAAAAAGCGCGAGAATAATAAGAAATGTGAAATGGATCCTGATAGGTATCCCTATAATTTTACCAATTTGAACCGAGGATTTCATTGAGTTGATTAACTTTAAATAGATATAAAAGAATGATTTAAAAATGATTTAATAATGAATTAAAAATAGTTTTATCAAAGTTAGATCAAATCTTGATATTACTATATTCATCACAAGTCCATAGCTTTTATACAATATCAATATTTTTCGAGAAAATGGTAGCTAATATAATACCGTCGACTTCATTTTTTGATATATTATAAATTTACTGGTAAATTCATAATCCCTCCAGAGACTTCATGTTAACACGTGTCATTGTTAATTTTTATTAAATTTTCTTACACTTATCTGTACTATTTTTTTCTTGTTTTGGCGACCCTCGAAAAAGCTATCTCGCACGGGGCTTTATGAGTATGGGTTAAAAGCCCTTCTCCTTGGAGCACTTAAGCATTGGCACATATTCCTAAAGGAAGCATGCTGTTTATTAACATTATTAGTTTACAGAAGAAAACGTTAAAATTAGATTTTTTCACATTTTTTAAATGTTTTTTAACTATTTTTTATGTGTTCTTATAGTATATTCTTATAGCATCTGAATGTTGAATTACTTACAATGAAATAGGTGATTGATATGAAGAAAGGACACGCTAAAATAAGTCATCATGAAGATTTCAAACGTATTATCGCGCCTGTTGATGGATCAAGTTATGCAACAAAAGCTGCGAAGAAAGCTATATCTCTTGCTAAATTAAACGGAGTTGAAGTGGTCGCACTTTATGTAATAGACACACCTCGTTTAACCCAAACGATTCCCTATGATAATGATGTGTCAACCCCATGGGAAGCAATTTTAACAAAACAAGGTAAGGAAGTACTCAACGACGTTGAAAAAATGGGAAAAACAGAAGGTGTAACTGTCATTAAAAAACTCGTCGAAGGGCTCCCTGAAGAGGTTATTATCAACGAAGGGAAAAAAGATGATCTCATTGTGATGGGCTGTAAAGGCTTGACCGGATTAGATCTCGTTTTGCTCGGGAGCGTCTGTGATAAAGTATCCCATCATGCCAAAGCACCAGTGCTGATTGTTCGATAAATGAACATATGTGGTGAATGAACATTGAATTGAAAAAAGAGACAGGGAAGCGTGAAAATTATGTCAGGAATGTTATGTGATATCTGTAAGACGAGGCCTGCAACAGCCGAAGTGACCGTGTTAGATAATGGACGGAAAAAAGTTTTACATGTCTGCGCGCAAGATTTGCGAAAACTCCAACAACAGTCTGCTTCACCCTTTGATCGAATGTTCGGTGGCTCTTTGTTAGATAATTTTTTTCAAGACAGTGACGAGTTCGGAGATTTTTCCTCAGGACGGGAATATCCCTCGCCTCGTCATCGTGAAGCAGTGGACATTGACCAGTACCTCTCCGCGCACACCAAGGAATTGCTTCAAGAAGCTGCTCAGACAGCTTTGAAGTTCAAACGTGACGAAGTGGATACGGAACACCTGCTCTATGCGATTTCCAATAGCGATGTTGTCAAAGAAATTTATAAGCAGTTCAAAGTCAACCCGGACGATATAAAAAACTATATCGAAGCAAACACGCCTAAAGGTTTACGGGAAGTCAAGAAAGACGAAACAACCCAGCTATATATTTCACCAAGAATCAAAAATGTGTTCGAACTAGCTTTCCAAGCAGCTCAAGAGCTCGGCCACAGTTACGTTGGTCCAGAACATCTGCTTGTCGGTCTTGTTGAAGAAGAAGATGGTATGGCAGGGGACCTTCTCCGCAAGTATGGTTTGTCGCCAGAAGCAGTCAGACAAAAAATCATCAAAGTCGTCGGCAAAGGAGCCCAAGAAGGACGTGTAGAAACGCAAAGTTCCACGCCTCAGTTAGATAAATATTCGAGGGATTTAACAAAGCTTGCCCGAGAAGGAAGACTCGACCCAGTCATTGGTCGCGCCGATGAAATCGAGACAACAATTGAGATTTTGGCGCGTAGAACAAAAAATAATCCAGTATTGATTGGTGAACCTGGTGTTGGTAAGACTGCAATTGTCGAAGGACTTGCTCAGAGAATACTTCATGAAGAAGTTCCTGAAGTGCTTCAGGGTAAGCGATTAATCGAACTGAACATTAATTCGTTGGTTGCTGGTTCGAAATACCGTGGAGAATTTGAAGAAAGAATTAAAAAAGTTATAGATGAAGTGTTAGCCCAGAAAGGCGATCTGATTTTGTTCGTCGATGAACTGCATACGATTATGAAAGCCGGCGGTACTGGCGAAGAAGGCGGTTTGGATGTTTCCCAGGTTATAAAGCCGCACTTAGCCCGTGGTGAATTGCATCTCATTGGAGCGACAACTCTGAATGAATACCAGAAATACATCGAAAAAGATGCGGCTCTTGAACGGCGGTTCCAGCCAGTTTTCATTTCTGAGCCTACAGTGCCACAGACTATCGAGATTCTGCGAGGTCTGCGCGACCGTTACGAAGCTCATCATAAAGTAAAAATCACGGACGAAGCAATTGTTGCCGCCGCAGAATTATCAGACAGGTACGTTACAAACCGCTTCTTACCCGACAAAGCCATTGACCTTATTGATCAAGCGGCTGCCCGGGTCAGAATCGGCATTACCTCGCGTCCACCAGAAGTTGCTGAATTGGACAAAGAGATTCATGCATTGAAACGGGAGCGTGAATCGGCTTCTTTGCGCAAGAAATTTGAAGACGCTAAGAAGTTGGAAGCAAGTATTGGGAGGCTGGAGAAACAGCGTTCTGAGACTGAAAATAGGTGGCGTAAAAAGAAAGGTGTTACTACTTCTGAAGTCAAGCGGGTGCATATTGCTGAAATCGTCTCCAAAGTCACAGGTATTCCCGTGGCAGACTTAACCCAAGAGGAGAAAGAGAAGCTGCTTAAGATGAAAGAAAGACTTCATGAACGAATTATTGGCCAAGAAGAAGCGGTGACAGCGGTATCTGATGCTATTCTTCGAAGCCGGGCAGGGCTTACTGAAGGTAAGCGCCCCATCGCGGTGTTTTTATTCCTTGGTCCAACGGGTGTAGGCAAAACTGAACTTGCTAAAGCGTTAGCCTGGGTCGTGTTTGGCGACGAAAATGCAGTTGTTAGAATTGACATGTCTGAGTACATGGAACGCCATACCGTCAGCCGGTTAATTGGCGCTCCGCCTGGATATGTCGGCTACGAGGAAGGTGGCCAGCTAACGGAAATAGTCCGGAGACGGCCATATTCTGTTGTGTTACTTGATGAAATCGAGAAAGCACATCCAGATTTACATAACATTTTGCTGCAGGTATTTGACGACGGACGCTTAACAGACGGCAAAGGACGAGTTGTCGACTTCACCAACACCATCATAATTGCGACAAGCAACATAGGTTCTGATATTATTCAAGACAATATGACTGCTGTAAAACCCAAGACATATGATAGACTTAAAGAAGCGTTAATGGGCGTACTTCACCAGCAATTTAAACCAGAATTCTTGAACCGCATTGATGAGATAATCTTGTTCCATGCCTTAACAAAACAGCAGATCAAACTTATTATCAAACAGTTGCAACTCGAACGGGTAAAACGCACCGCACGAGGTCAAGGAATAGAATTACAATTTACCGATGCGGTATTGAATAGACTCGCAGATGTTGGTTTTATACCTGAATTTGGCGCACGAGAATTGAAACGCAAGATTCAAACAGAAATAGGAACCCCGCTTGCCAGAGAAATTTTATCAGGACGCATTACTGCAGGTGATTTGGTAAGTGTTGACTTTGATAAGTCAAGCGGTAAAATGACATTTGTTAAAAAGTAAGTTCGAATGGAGTTGCTGGGTTTGATAATTATGAAATATACATCCGAGTGTTCTACTACAGATATTAAGCACTTAGAGATTATACTGTGACCTACAGATGAAGTAACACAGAATGAAGAAAAAATATTTGTTTAAGAATGAAAAACGAGAGAAAGAAAATAAGGAGGAATAAACATGGTGAATTTTGATGAAATAGACAGGACAGACGAACAAATCAAACGATTAAAAGAAGCGATTCAAAAAGCAATTGATAAACAACCAGATGCTAATGAGAAAATAGAAATGAAACAATTGATTGAAGAACTCGATAATGCACTCAATGGGAAATTGCCCTCTGACAAAACCGGGGAACTGTACTGGTGGTTGATTGGGAAAAGCAGCCTGCTCGCACAAAACTTCGGCATCGAAGAATACGACTAAAGACTACAAAATATTTATGATTCTGTCTGAAAAACAGCAAATATGTTAACAAATACGAGTTCTAATCTCTCGCTGTATGGTTAATTAACAGAAATAAACATAGAAAATCTGATTTTATTCTCCCAGCATTCAATGATTTATAAATAACAAATACCAGTTTGAGCAAATCTCAATACTGATTTTTAAATCGTTTTGGAATTGTTTTTTAATGATTATTAAGTCATTATTTTATATATAGGAAAGAATTAGTTGTTTTGAAAAAAAACAGAACGAAAAAAAAGGAGAAAAGAAAATGAGAAATAAAACAAGAAACAAAGAAACGAAACAAACTAAAAACAACCCATTAATAGAAGATACAAGACGCGAAGACGAATCCCGAGAAGGCACAAGAAATAGAGATATCCCAAGAGACCCAAAATGTAAAGACAACCCACGAGATCCAAGATGCAAAGACAACACGCAAGAACCAAAATGGGCAGACAATTCGCAAGATACAAAAGAAGAAGAAGACACATCTGAAGAAAAAAACGGATAAGGAAACAAATCCCGAGAAGATACAAGAAGCGAAAGTAATTCCAGGGGAGGAAAAGATCAAATTAGAATAAATATGGATAGGGATCTCTAGGGATAATGATCAATCTTAAATTTATTTAAAACCTGGATTTATGCTTTTCGGGAGCGTCAATCTGTTGTATCTGGAGATTCTGAATGCAAATTCGCTGTTCACCTTCCCTAAAAACGATAGATGCCAATCATTGTCATGCCGGTAAACTGGGGTTCAAATTCCTTCCCCTGCACTAATAGTTTATATTGATTTTATTTACAAAAAGAGAAAGAAAAATTTTCGCGCGCAAATAGTCACAAAGAGATATTAACGCAAATTCTGTTGAGGATTACTGAGGTTTATGTCATCAATCGATTTTATTCTGACTCGCAGAAGCATTAGACACTACGATAAGAAAGCTATCCCTGAGGACATATTGAACCAGATCTTTGAAGCTGGAAGAAACGCTCCTTCAGCTGCCAATAGGCAACCAATTCATTTTATCATCGTAAATAATGAAGAAGCAAAGAAAGAATTGTCAAAAGGAATGTTTAACCGCCATATCAAAGATTCTCCAGTAGTTATAGTTGGTTGTGCAGATGTAAATTCGGCTTTGACTGGAAAATGGGCAATTGTTGATGCTGCAATCGCGATGCAGAACATGGTTATTGCCGCGTGGACTTTAGGAGTCGGTTCTTGTTGGATAGGAGACTTCAAGGAAGAAAAAGTGAAGGAGTTACTGAAAATTCCTGATAAATGGAAGGTTGTTGCGTTGGTAACCCTTGGTTATCCTGCTGAACAGCCAAAGCAACGAAAGAAGAAACCAGTTGAAGAACTGTTTAGCTTCAACAGTTTCTAATTGTTTGGATAGAACCAGTATTTTGGTGTTCAAATCCCTCCTCTACATATACGAAAACGGTTGTAAATGTATTCAAATGTAATCGTTGGGATCCCCAAGACAGGATAGATCAATACGTTTAATTGCATGAAGAAGATTACAATGTTGTAAAGGAGAATTGTAGTTGTTTTCTTCTGCGGGCTTAATAGTCATACTCCGTAATCCCTCCAGCGGCTTTTGGTAACAGGGGGACTTTGAAGATTTGATAACAATCCCTTGATGGGCACTATTGCCAGAGATTAAAAGTCCTTCCCCGTGGGGGCACTGAAGTATTGGCACGTATTCCCGACGGGAGCACTAATTTACCAGTAAATTATAAAAATGCAACAGATATTTCTCTTTTTAGTGAACTATCATGGGCAAGACTGAAACGATCAGACAAGAAGAAAATGATGATGTTATCATTTTTAAAATCACAAAAAGAAATATAGACGATGAAATAATGATTGAATTTGGAAATGGACAATATTCAATAAGTATGCCAGATGAAATGGCAACTTATATTTCTGACCAGCTTGCTATTCTTCAAAGTGGAGAAAAAAATCCTGATTTTAAAGAGGCAATTCAAACTGTAATTGATTATTTAAGTTTTAATTAAAAGTAGAATATAAAGAGCAGATGCAGCAAGGATAGAGATTTTTACCAGTAAATTCGTGTTCCCTTCTCGACAGAAGTTTATTAACATGGTTATTTTATAGAAGAAAAAATACAGAAAATCCGACTTTTTTCTGACGATTTTTAATGATATAACATAGTAATATTTAAATATTCAAATTTACTTATATATAGATTATGAACGAGGTTGATGTTTTCAAAGCATTAGCTGATCCGACACGACTGAAAATTCTCGAATGTATCAAAGATGGTGAAAAGTGTATCTGCGAAGTGATCCCCTACACAGGGAAATCACAACCAAATGTTTCTCAACATTTGAAAGTGCTGAAAATCGCTGGTCTCGTCGATGAACGAAGAGAAGGAACAAGAATTCT
>JAFNFT010000018.1 GCA_017885605.1 Methanobacteriota archaeon
CAAGCTGCCCCGGTTAAAACGGAGGAATAAATCCATGGTGTATGCAGTTATCAGAGTAAGAGGCACGGTGAACATAAAGCCTGACATTAAAAAAACAATGCAGTTGCTGCGGTTAACACGCGCGAACCACTGTGTGCTTCTGGAAGAAAATGCAGTTTACAAAGGAATGCTTCAGATGGTGAAAGACTACACCACNNTGGGGTGAGATCAACAAAGAAACACTGATGAAGCTGTTGTCCACGAGAGGAAAACTGATTGGTGATAAACCTCTTACCGAGGAGTATCTCAAAAAGGCTGCACCATATCATAGTTTTGAAAAACTCTCTGAAGCGATTATGGAAAACAAGGTGAAATACAAGGACATACCAGAGGTCAAGCCACTGTTTCGACTCAACCCGCCAAAGAAAGGCCACCGGACTGTGAAACGATCGTTTGTGAATAAGGGCTCGTTGGGGTACCGAAAAGACGCAATCAACCTACTCATTGAACGGATGCTGTAAGCAAGCGAAATATTCCAAAAGATTATTATAGGGATTCTATTTTATTGGGTGAATAAAGGAAAAGAGGGTGTTAGAAGATGGAGGAAGTTCTCTACAATATAGAAATACATAGAAATGATGGAAACTATATGGGAAAAATTTATTCTGACATTGATGGGGTAAAAGAATTTGAAAACAACCGAATCGACCGGTTACTTCGCGATATCATCGTTGATATGCAGCTTGCATTAGATGATGAGTTCTCCAGCAGAATGACCGCGACCGATATCCCTGAGTTCACCGATGAGATAAAATAGAACCCTTCTGTTCTGCAAAAACCATGTTACTCTTGAAAAACAGGTACTTTTAAGGGCAATATTCTTAAAGGTTTCTGTTATTTGGGCTTCTACCTATCCTGACGATTCAGAGGAAGACTATGTCATATACTCGCTTTGAAAAAGCTCGCATCATTGGCGCACGAGCCTTACAACTCTCAATGGGGGCACCCACGATCTTGGCGGAGGTTCCAAAAGACATGATAGACCCCGTTGAAATCGCGATGCTAGAGTATGACGAAAATGCTATTCCCATTACGGTGAAACAAAAGGAANNGCTGATATCAAAGAGTTCATCTATAAAGTACGAAACGATGGATTGTACATCATCGATGTGAAGAAAACCGATGAGCGGATAAAGGCGACTGCGAAGTTTCTCGCGAAATACGACCCAGCAAAAATACTTGTTGTTTCAGTTCGTCAATATGGGCAAAAACCGGTAAGAAAACTTGGGGAAAAGACCGGAATCCAGGTACTGGATGGCCGGTTCCAACCTGGGACATTGACAAATCCGAACGCGAAAACATTCCTTGAACCAGAGATCATTTTGCTGACGGACCCTCTCGCAGATATCCAGGCGTTACATGAAGCAAAGAACATCGGCATCCCTGTCATCGCCTTGTGTGATACGAACAATGAGACAAAATACATTGATTATGTCATCCCTACAAACAACAAGGGTCGACGTGCGCTTGCCTTGATCTACTGGCTCCTTGCTCGAGCGATCCTTCGCGAGCAGGGAAAGATCCAATCGGATGAAGAATTCACGACAACCGTCGAAGATTTCGAAGCTGAAATTTAAATAGTTTTTTGAAATCGTTACTGATGTAAACAGTTCAAAGGAGATACCTTTGGAAGAAAAAATCTCTGATACCATCATCCTTATCGGTACCGCTCATATTTCTGAGGAGAGTGTTCTTGAGGTACGGAACGCCATTGAAACATATAAACCAGACATTGTTGCTGTTGAGCTGTGCCAACGTCGTTATGATTCGATAACAAAAAAGGATAAATGGGAAAACACCCCGGTGACCGCACTCATAAAATCCAATAACGCGTATTTTATGCTTGCACAAACCTTCCTAGCTTCGATCCAACGGAAACTAGGTGAGGAGTATGGGGTGGAACCTGGCTCTGAGATGATCGCTGCGATGCAAGAGGCGGAGAAATACCATCTGACCGTCGCCTTGGTGGATCGCGACATCACGGTGACGCTGAAGCGCGCCTGGAAGATGATGGGGATNNATTTGAAAGAACTGATGAAACAAGATGTTCTTTCTCAAATGATGGAGGAGTTCAGTAAGATTGCACCAAGCGCTGCAAAGGTGCTGATTTCTGAGCGGGATCAATATATCGCACAGAAGATCTACGAAGAAAGTAAGAAAGGAAAAGTCGTCGCGGTCGTCGGCGCTGGACATATCAATGGCATCAAGAAACACCTGGAGAGTCAACAGCTGAACGCGAATCTGCAAGAGTTAGAGCAAATCCCAAAGAAACGTTTCAATCTTGTGAAAGTTATCGAGATAGCAATCCCCGTGATTTTTTTCGGGGTGATCGGCTGGATCATTTATTCTACTGGATTTGGCGCATGGAACAAAATTAAAGATATGTTCCTGATATGGTTCCTTGTTCATGGGATTCTTTCTGGTGTTGGTGTCGCAATCGCACGTGGACATCCACTCTCCATTCTCACCGCGTTTGTCGCTGCTCCGTTCACATCGCTTGAACCGTTCTTTGCACCAGGATGGTTCGCTGGGTTAGTCGAAGCCAAACTTCGTAAACCATTGGTAAAGGATTTCCAGGAGCTCAGCAAGATAGAGAGTGTGCGTGATTTTCTAAAAAACAAGGTTATTCGTCTTCTGATGGTTGTCGCCTTAGGGAATCTTGGGAGCATTATTGGAACTATTATCGCTCTCCCTTGGATCCTAAGCCTCGGGCTTGGCTAAATGTTTTTATCCAGAATCTTTATAACTCGTATCAATCGGCACGAACACTATGTCTGAGCGACAAAAATTCTACACTTCATTTCATGATCTGTCCCCCAGGGAATATATGTATATCCCTGAAGGGAGTCTACAGGTTGGAAAAACAGGGTCGTTTAGCAGGATTGAAGTAGGCCATCTGTGTATTGCTATTGCGGTGCTTACCATTGCGTTTTCGTTTACCTTTTCAAAGAACAATCTTCTGTTTTTCTTACTCGGGTCCCCGATTGATATCGCATCATACTTTTATTTTATGCCAATTGCTTTTTTAGGCATTGTTACCGCATTTTTCATCCATGAGCTTTCCCATAAGTTTGTCGCACAAAAATGTGGGCTTTGGTCTGAGTTTCGTATGTACCCACGAGGGTTAGTGCTCTCAGTGGTTGTCGCGTTTTTTACCGGCCTCGTTTTCGCCGCACCTGGCGCAGTCATGTTCCGGGGGGACGCAAGACCATCTGATAGCGGGAAAATCGCTGCCGCTGGAGCCAGCGCTAATATTGTTATTGCGGTGGTCACCTATCTTTTGTATCATTTTTTATTTTCTCAGATGGGTTTCTGGGGGACTCTGATCGGATTTATTTGCTTGGTGAATTTATTACTCGCAACATTTAATTTACTGCCCTTTGGTCCCCTTGACGGAAAGAAAGTGCTGTTGTGGAACGAAATGGTGTGGTTCGTGTTGTTTTCCGTTTCTGTGTTATTGCTAAGTGGGATGTTTATAGGCGGGAATTTGCTTACGAATTTTTTTACGTAACCCCCCAGGGGAAACGTATATATTCAAGATATCGGATAGTTTCATTGGATGAAAACACTCGGTGTATACACCAAGGATTTTTCGTTATATCATGATATCATCAAAGGATTAAAAAAGCGAAATGTCGCGTATGTCTCTCTCGAGTCACCGGAGGATCCTCCAAGAAGGATCGGTGTTATCCTGACATCACAAAAAGAGTTACACCGGATTCCTTTGAATAAGAAGGTAGCTGCAGATGCCTATGATTCCATTGAGTATGCAATTGATCTGGCTGTGCAAAAACTCACGGGAAAAGAGCTGTACTCGAAGATTTCCATTGGTATTGACCCAGGGGAACGACCTGGGATAGCGATCATGTGTGATGATATCCTCCTTCAGAAGATCCAGGTTGACAGCCCTGAGAAGGTCGTTGGGGCGGTAAAACGTTTTTTAAAATGCTATCCCTCGAAAGAGACCTATATCCGAATCGGCCATGGATCGGTGATTAACAGAAATCGCATCATCAATTCACTAATCCCTTTAGAGGCGCCTATTGAGATCGTCGATGAAACGCGTACGACGCCAGCGCAGCAGAAACGACGATGCATCCGGAATAGCGAGGCAGCAGCAGCCATTGCTCTGCTGTCTGGTGGGCGGGTGCAATCCACGCTTCCCATTGAAACCTCTCGCGGGGCGATTAGGAACATTCAGAGATGGAGCCGGCAGCTTAGTGACGGTCGATTTACGATTTCTGAGAAAACCGCGTTGCGAGTCTTAACTGGGGAGCTAAGCCTGTTGGAAGCGATTGAACAAGAAAAAAAACCATCCTAGCAGTCTCTTTATCTTAAGAGTCACGGGTTGACCCAAATGTTTATGAGTATCGGACATATGCTCCTTGGGTAAGAGTAATGGAATACCGATATGCACTGATAAGTGTCTACGATAAGGAAGGCATTGTTGATTTTTCAAGGGGACTTACGAAACTGGGAATCCGTATTCTATCAACCGGCGGTACCGCTGCTGTTTTACAAAAGGGAGGGATCCTGTTTACAGATGTATCTGCTGTAACTGGGTTTCCTGAGATGTTAGATGGGAGAGTCAAGACCCTTCATCCAATTATCCATGCAGGGATCCTTGCTCGACGCGACAAGAAAGAACACCTAAAAACCCTGAAAGATCATCATATCAATATGATTGATTATGTGATATGTAACCTGTATCCTTTTGAGAAAACCATACAAAAACCAAAGGTCAGTATCGAGGAGGTCATTGAAAACATCGATATCGGTGGACCCACCCTCATCCGGGCAGCTGCGAAGAATTACCCAGACGTTGTGGTGGTCACCAGCCCAAAGCAATATCAGGAGATTCTTACTGCATTACAAACCAAAAAAGGAATATCACAGGAACATCGTAAGGCGTTAGCGATTCAAGCATATGCTCATACCGCCCAGTACGATGCGATGATTGCACAGTATCTGAGAAATCGATGGACGGAGGAGCTTTTACCGCAGGATTTTTCAGTCACAATGCGAAAGATCCAGGAGATGCGCTATGGGGAAAACCCGCATCAGAAAGGCGCGTTTTATAAAAGTCTCCCGCCTATCGAAGAACCCTGTATCGCCACTGCAGAACAGCTACAAGGCAAAGAACTCTCGTTTAACAACATCCTTGATGCGAACTGCGCGATTGAATGTATCAAGGAATTCAGAGAACCTTCTTGTGTGATCATTAAACATGCGACCCCTTGCGGGATCGCTAGTGCACCATCATTGCTTCAGGCCTGGCATGATGCGTACGCCACTGATATCTATTCTCCTTTTGGTGGTATTGTCGCGTTTAATGGTGAACTACAAAAAGATGTTGCGCAGGAGCTTTCAAAGTATTACCTTGAAGTGATTATCGCACCACGCTTTGCAAAAGAGACTCAAGAAATATTCCATGAAAAGAAAAACCTCAGACTTTTAAAACTTCAGGGGTTGGAAAAGGAACACAAGAGAAAAGGTTTAGATATCCGCAGTGTCGTCGGAGGATTCCTCATACAGGAAAGAGACGTCTGGTTTGCGGACCTGAAAACCTGGAAGATCGTAACGACCAACAAACCAACACGTGAAGACCTTGTTTCCATGGATTTTGCTGTGAGATGCGTCAAATACATCAAATCCAACTCTGTTGTGTTCGTCAAAGACACACGGACGGTTGGTATTGGAGGCGGACAGACATCCCGAGTTGATGCAACCTGGATTGCGACCTATAAAGGCAAAGAGAACATCAAAGGATCGATTATGGCAAGTGACGCGTTCTTTCCCTTCAGGGATGCTGTGGATGTCGCGGTGAACGCAGGGGTAAAAGCGATCATTCAACCTGGTGGTTCCATCCGGGATAACGAAGTAATCCAGGCGGCGAACGAACACGGGATCGCGATGGTCTTTACTGGTCAGAGATACTTCCGGCATTAAGAAGGAAACTAAATGTTCTTAAAGAGAACGTAATATCAGTGACCAATGGATTTTCAAGTACAGTTTCGAGATGGGCCTGCCCGCATCGGACACCTTACATATCATAACGAGAATCTTGTAACCCCAAACATCCTCTTCATTCAGACATCTCGATGCAAAGCACCAGCATTCTCCAACATCCTTCTGACTCATAGGACTCTGAAAACCAAAAAACCTACGGTACAGATCGGAGAGAGCATCTTCTCAACAACAAAAAACAAGACACAAAAAAACCTCTGTTTGGAAGACTATCTTATCTATCCAAAAGACGCCACCACCGAATTACATCTGAGTGCACGTCTGCAGAATAGAAACACCGAGTGTTGTGTCATCCCTGGAAAAAAAGAACTGATATCAGATCAGGTGAACAAGAATAATGCAAGCCTTTTTATCGTTGCCAATGCGACTCAATTGTTTTCTCATCAATCATATTTCGTTGATTTCATCACAGCGTTACGACAAAAGATAGGATACAATAAGATGATTTATCTTCCGTGCGTTGGTGATCCGACAAGCATTTCTCTGCTCACGTACATGGGTGTTGATTTTTTTGATTCATTTTCCGCGATCATGGCAGCGCGAAACGACACATTTCTTTTCCCAACTGGTTTTTATAAAAAAAACCAGCTTCCTGAAATTCCCTGTTGCTGTCCTACCTGTGTGACAACAAACGATGTCTCTTCGATGGGGTACGAAGAGATAGTGCAGCATAATTACTCTATGCTTTTCACGGAGATGAAACTGGTGAGGAACGCGATTACGATAGGCTCACTGCGAGAGCTTGTCGAGACGCGAGTGCGCACCAAACCACACCTTGCGGCCCTGCTCCATATCCTTGATCTGAATCATTACCAATTTTTAGAAGAACGAACCCCGGTTGTTCGGAAACAGCCCTTGATTGCGACCACCAAAGATTCACTTGTACGACCTGAGATCAGACGATTCCAGGATCGAGTCATCGAGCGGTTTGAAAAACCAGCGAGTGCGAAAATATTGCTCTTGTTGCCCTGCTCAGCAAAAAAGCCATATTCGTTTTCAAAATCCCATAAACTCTTCAGAGAATGTTTCTTGAACCAGGCAAATCCTTTCGTAGTTCACGAAGTTATCCTGACCTCGCCCCTTGGTCTTGTCCCAAGGGAACTAGAACTCACCTATCCTGCATCCATCTATGATATTGCGGTGACTGGTCACTGGGATGAAGACGAAAAGAAAATGATGCGAACGCTCCTTCAGGGGTATCTGGAGAAAAACACATATGATGCGACAATTTTGCACATCCCCCCAGTGATGCAAACATTTGTGAGTGATCTTTTGAAAAACCCACAGGTGACCTGTAAGGATTCGCCAACGTCAGCTGGATCCATATCCGCATTATCCAACGCGTTACAGGAACTCACACAACGCTTTGACCGTGTCAAGCCACAAAGACGGGCGTATGAAAACATAACGTCACTTGCGTGTTACCAATTCGGTCCTGCCCTTGCGAAGCTCCTGATGAAAGACTGCACGATCAGTGGGAAATACCCCTATCAGAAAATAATGGACAAAAACATACAGCTTGGAATGTTGACAGAAGAAAGAGGGCTACTTTCCTTGACTATGGATGGTGCGAACCGACTGGGAGAAACGGAACACTATTGGGTGGAAATCTCTGATGATTTCACGTTGAAGGGATCGGTATTTGCCCCAGGGATAAAAGATGCGGATGTCTCAATACGGATTGGTGAGGAAGTCCTGGTTAAGAAAAAGAACCGACTTTGTGGTGTCGGTGTAGCGCTCATGAACGGAAAAGAAATGATAGAATCGACTCATGGAGAAGCCGTAAAAATACGTCATCACATCTAAGTGGGATTTAGGTCTTGTTTCGCTCCACAATATGGGCAGGAATGCACGTGAATGTCCTGGTCTTGGATAATATCTACTCCTTCAGCCCAGACCATGATCGTTTCCCCGCAATTTTGACATTGAAAATTTTTATAAACCGATTTCGTTTCAGGGATTTCCTCCTGTATTTGCGATGGTTTTGATGGGATAGTTCCAGTCGTCCCACAATCAGGACATGTTAACGTGATTGGTTTTTTGTTGTTCTGCTTTGATTTTTTAATAGCGAAAATACCACCGCATGAGGGGCATTTGAAATGCTGCAGTTTTCCTTCGAGGGATTTTTCAAAGTCATTGACAGATTTTTGGATAACAGGTTTCTTTTTTTCGCGGGAGACAAGAAATAAAAAAGTGAGAAGAATGAGAATCGCATAGAGGGCGATAATACGCTCCAGCCATTGTTCATGATAGAGGATGTCCCAAAGGGAGAATACGAAGACCAAAAAAGCAAAGAAAATAATGGCGACAAAGGGGATGGTCTTTCGGGTGATGATCGTCATGGGGCTCGTCTCCGTATCCCATACAACGCAAGCAGTATTATGAGGATTAAGACGATGAGAGACGCTGTAAGATACGCCCAATTTTCTTGTAGCCGGTCTGAGATCTCTGTTGAGGAAGAGAGTTTCTTTAATGGGTTGGTGCCTTGCTGATATTCTTCTAGGTTGGTGATACCGTCATTATCTTCGTCTTGTGAAGCATCGTTGGTATCATATGGGTTTAATCCGTAGCGTTCCTCCCAGTCATCTGGCATCCCATCATTATCGGTATCATCGAGATCATCAGTGACCCAAAATGTTTTTTCCTCAGTGGTTTTTTGATTTCCAAAAGTATCTTTTACGGTGATTGAAAAAACATATTTTCCGGTGTTTTCGTATGTTTTGGTGTAAATGTATTTCGTGTCAGCTGGTGCGGTGCTCATGACGTGTGTTTCAACTTGGTTGTCTGGGAATCGTATAGTCACCTCAGCGGATCGTATCCCTGAGTAATCAGATGCGATGCAGCGGATTTCCACAGGGCGGTTCGGTAACTGAGTTGGAGGATTGACACCAAAATATGTTATGATTGGTGGTGTCTGATCCTCGGTGACGACAAAGTACCCGGTGATAATCGACTGATTTTTATTTGGTGAGAGGTCTGTTGCTTTGATGGTGAAGTCATGTCTTCCGAGTTGTACGGTATCGAAAAGATAAGTATATCGATCGTTTGGTTCTGCAGTCATTGTGGCGTTGAGATAGGTCTTGTCGGGTTTCTTGATGGAAATAACAACGGTGTCTATACCTGATGCGTCGGTTGCTTTGACCCTTATAAGAAGCTGATTTCCCCGTTCTATAGATGAGAGACACTCAAGATTGGAGAGAAGGGGTGGATTTCGCTCTGCTGCGATAACCTTAAGGACATGGTAGAGTGATTTGTTGTTATTTGCTTCGTGTTTGTCAGGGTGGTGGTTATCGCTAAGGATTTTAATCCCGACTGCCCATTCTCCTTTAAAATTAGTTTTTCCGTAGCGTGTCTGCTGCCAGGTAAGTGTCACATATGTTGAGGTATTCTTTTTTACGCTGATGTTTGTCGAGTTCTTTTCCTGTAAGTATAACATCGTATGGTTGTTCTCGTTTTGTTCGCAGTAAAGGACGACTTCGTAGTTGGTTGCGTTCCCATCTCCAGTGTTGTTGATATATGCGGTGACTGCGACGGGACTACCTTCATCTACAGGGATAGGTGCTACGGTGATATTGAGCACAGCGAGATCTGGTATTCCTTCAACGGTAACCCATTTCCATCTTTTGTTATTGCTGGGGTTTGAATCTGCATAGGAGATGTTAAACGAGACATTGTGGCTCCCTTTACTTGAAGGAGTCCAATTGAACTCGAGTGTTTTGTTTTGATTTTTTTGAATCGTCTGATTTTCTTTAATGCCCACTTCGTGGTTATCGACGCGAAGTGTGACATCCACATGCTCAACTGTGGCGTTCACCGCACGTATGTTTGTAGTTACAGTGACATTGTAACCTACATAGCAGATGTCAGGTACTACAAGGGCGGAGGCCACAAGATCAGGTTTACCGATATAGAATGTAGCGACAAGCGGAGCGGTTTGATATCCAGCATCATCATATCCGATGACACGTATCGTCCAATCACCGGTTTTTGAAAGTTTTTTTATGGTATTCCAGGTTAAATTATTCAGGGTAGAAAGCGATATATTGTAAATAGCCTTCTCATTGCAATAGAAATGAGCGGTCAGGTTTTTGGCTAATGCAGTTGTGTATACTTCTACTGGCAGTAATGTATTGTTTGCGTAGTACGTATTAAAAGTATTGATAAACTCTGGCCACCAGCCTTGATTAGATACGATAGTGTAGTGCACGGAACTTGATGGTGTCATATTATAGGTTTCAATCATTGGACTGCGGGTTCCTTTGTTCTCTTTGACGTCAAAATAGACACCATAGGTGGCGACTCCTGAGATTCTCCAGGCGAGAGTGCCAACTGCGTTTGTTCGATTCTGAAAGACGGCGCTTTCATTAAACCAGGTTTTGTTGACGACGATGATTGTTCCGTTCGTATAATACCGTATTATGATAATGGTGGAGTTCTCAAATGTTTTATTCACAACCTGGAATGATCGAAGGAGCGAGGTAAAATTCATTGGAAGAGAAATGTTGCCTGCTCCAGTGGTATTGTAGATTCTTCGGTAATGCCAGTTGGTGTTCCACCAGGGTATGGTTGAAGTGGTTGTTTCGACGTAATTGTTTGATTGAACTTCTTCGGTGATTGTTTTTATCGAGTCTATGGTGAGATGGGAACTTTGTGTCGGTGTCTGTGTGATATGTATCAAGGGAAAAACGTTAAAAATGAGGATGAAGAGTATGTTTAACGTTAAAAAAATTTTTCTGTTTGTTTTGACTTGTTTTCGCTGTGATTTTTTTACGTTAACCATGGCTCCCTCGTATCTTCTATAGTATTGCTATTTATGACGATATATTTGTAGTTTTCTATCGAGTCATTATTATATAAAATTAAGGAAATTATATTTATTTTGATTCTGTTTTTTCTATGTTTCATAGAGAGTGGTTATTGGTTGGGACGAAGCAGATGTAAATCGATATACGATCCAATGGCAACAGGGATATAAATTGTGACACCGGGAAGTGAAATTTTTGCTCGAAGCTGTGCAAAAACCGCATCTGGTAGGAATCCTTTGCCTGAAAAATTAAAAAGTTTTGAGTAGTACAGCATCATTTCTCCATGGAAATACGTGGTGCTTTCGGGGACAAGTTCACCAGAGCCAAGTGGTCCTTCTGCGACAAAGTATTTCTGGTTATTCTTTACTCTGTAGTACATGACAGTGAGGTCTGTTGCGATGAACGGTATTTTTGTTGGGTTAATGACTTCCAGAGTCATATTCCCGTTCAGTCCGCCTCGTGCACGTGAAAGATCGATATCCAGTGAGAGTTCCAGGGGTTTATCAGGTGGGACAAATTCTTCGAGATTTGGGATGGTAATCTCAATTTCAGCTGAAACAGGGAGTGATTTGTTGATACCAGCAATAGTTGCCCCGACGTCGGTATGAAGAGCAACAAAGAGTTTCTTTGCATTCAACGCTTCAATGATAACAGAGCCATACCCATGGAGTGTGACGCTGCTTTCTGCAGGGATCTGAGCACCAGAAATGATGAAATTACCGACGTTACTTCCTGTTTCAGTGGTGACATTAAGGATAAAATTCTTTATGAACATCCCGAAGGGGTTCTGGTTTGATACATCTATTGTTGTGGTAAGGTTGATAGCATGTCTTGTGATGTTTCCGAATTCAGCTCGAATCGTGATGTCGGGTATTGTTATCTTATTGAGTGCTTCCTTTAGTGAGGTAAGAACCGTCACCTCAAGTGGTATTGTTTTTTTGATGATGCCAAAGATGTTAATACCAACGATCCCCGTTACTTTACTGCTCAGGAGTCCGGAGAGATTTCCTTTCAGGACGATGCGGTCGTTGGCAGTAAAATTCTGATGGGACTGCCCGGATATAGAGCCCCCGTCAATCGTCAAATTCGTGACTTCTCCTCCTTCTGTTGTGGTCGCAACAATTCGAAAGTCCTCGAGGATCATCTCAAAGGAATTTGGGTTGTATAATTGGAGTTCATGATGGATGATGATTTCATCAGTGTTTATTTCAATCACATCAACTCGAAGTGTTGTCTTGGGAAATGCTAAAACTTGGATGTCTACGAAGAGAAATGCAGCAGCAATGATATTGATAAGAAATAGCACAACGAGGATAATTGCGATGATTGTCTTTTTTGTTGCCATCTGTTTACGAGGACTCCTGCGTTTATTATATAAAAGTAGACTTATATAATATATATATTTTATTAAAGGAAGAGTTCTCCAAGTGATTCTCCTGAATGAATCTAGTAGGTTTTTGGGATATTTATCTGATCAGGAACGAATGGTATTCAATGAACTGATTAAAGAGTGCGGAACGACGCAGGATGTTTTGTAGTCTCTCAGGAAGTTGCCGCTGAGGATGACCCGCCCAAAGGATGGCATCATGAACACAAGGAACCCAGCTCTGTTGATGGCTGGTTGCATTGACGGGTATTTCAGGGAGGAGAAGACAGGAGGAGCGTATTTGATCAACATAGACGGTGTTCTGTGCGATTGAGTAGGTGGTGTTTTTATTGATTCCTTCCGCTGTATTTGGATTGTTGAGACATCGAGGATAGTTGGATGAGGAGATAGCGATTCGAATCTGATGACCGGTGTTCCATACGTAGGATGTGCTCCAGAGATCGACATCCACCTGGTAGACTGTGCCTGGTTCCATGAGTTCCCAATGGTCAAATCCGTTTCGATTTCGCATGCGTAGGATCCCATCGGTAATCAACATGGAGTGTCCATCTGGGTAGACGTCGGTGAGTTTGACTGTAAAATCAGTGTCAAGGCAGTCAGAAGAAACAAATAAACGTGCAATAATCGCTCCAGTTGCTTCATATGGCTCCTGGAGTACTGGACTGGTGAAGATAAGTACATCGGAGCGGTTTTCTACCGGGCGTTGATCATAAGGTCCTGCAGGGATATTGAGATTTCCTCCGCCGATGGTCGGGACCGGGTTGGTTGGATTATAGCTGTAGGTGAATTGTCCGTCTTCTGCAGGAGTCGTAGTTTGGAGGCTCCCATCCGTCTGGAGGTACCATGCTCGCTCGATTGAGGGGAGCGGCCAGTCATTGGCGTACCGCCATTCATTTCCGGAAGCATTCGAGTCATTGACATCGCCCATCACATAATAGGTGACCGCAGGCCAGCTGTCGTAATCGGTTGGACCGCTCAGGGTATACTCATTGACCATCTGCCAGAACAATGGTTGGGAGAAATTATCGAGAGAATTCGCTGGATAGGTAAGTTCACCTTGTGTTGTGATCCCTGCGCCCCCATGGGTCCATGGTCCGATGATCATCTTCGATTTTCCCTGCGCTCCTGGCCCTCCTTGATGTTGATACCCGAGGAATCCATCGATGGTTCCCTGCGTAAAAATATCATACCATCCACCAATGTGGATAGCTGGGACATTCACCTGATCCCATTTGTCCTCCAAGGAGATATTCGTCCAATAATCCATCGTATAGTTCTCATGAGCCCAAAGCTCAGGCAGGAGATAGGTGCTCCCCTGGCCTTTTAACCACTCCTCAACGAGGTTCTTTCTGAATTCTCCACCAGGGTACATCGCATGTTTGTACATATCTGGTGTGGCGACTTGGATGTATTGGCAAGCGAGTTGCGATGGATTTGCTCCCGCAGTCATGTACTGGGTGATCCCTAATGCAGAACCACCAAAGGTCGCAACCTTACCGTTTGACCACGTCTGATTCGCTATCCAAGCAAGGGTATCTGGACCATCAGTATGATCGCTTTGAAACACGGTATCGACCCCTTCCGAAGCAAACCGTCCTCGCATATCCTGTATTACCGTCGGCCAGCCGTTCTGAGCCCAATTCATACCAAGCAAAAGCAAATTATTTTTATCATAGGGTGTTCTGATAAGAATTGAACCATGCTCCTGGCTTAGTTTTTTAACATACACATCGGTAGCAAGCTGTACGTTATCGCGCATCGGAACCATATAATGCGTTGGCGTCACACAACCAGTTAACAATAATGAAACGAGAAGAATACATACGATTCCTCCACCAATGACTATCTTACCCTTCATACTAGTATCCCCATAAAACCATTATATCAAGGACAGTATATTTATATTTTGTTTCCTCTGCCTCTATCTCATTTTTTTTTTTTGCGTTTTGACATTTTCACAGAGCACCTATTTATATCATAAGGGACAGAAACCACCATGTGTTCCACTCTGATACGAGCTGGAAGAGAGATGAAGAAATGAAGCAATACCACTATAAGGAATATGGAGGGAATGGGAAGTACAAATATGAGTATCGTAAAAATACCAAGAAAAAGACAGCACCGTACTACAAAAAAATCACACCACCTTGGAAAAACTATCACAAATCAATCCATTCAACCTAACGACGCAGGATTACCTTAATCATATTTCTACCTCCTTGCAATCCCAACTACCACGCCTTCCTTCTATTTTTTTTTTATCCACAGCAGACTATAAGTAAGAACAAGACATACCGTGTTATGTTGCGGATGCATAAGACAAAAACAGAGCTTCTTGAATTAATCGCGGACGTCAAACCAAAAAAAGAATTTGAAAAAGAAATCAATAGACAATACAAGCTCTATGACGAACTTGTTGATAAGGACACGATTGCTTTTTTAATTGTTGATGAGCTAGGCAGGAACACCCAAAGTATAACAAAAATCACCGATCTCGCACCGAATGGTGATTATACCGTTGTTGGGAGAGTCCTGAATGTTTCAGATTCAAAGACATTTAAAAGGAAAAATGGTTCCCCTGGAAAGGTCATCAACCTTGAGATAACCGATGAGACTGCGACCTGTCGACTCGTCTTGTGGAACGGGGACATCAATGCAATAAAAAACAAGGAGATCCAGCAGGGGACCTGGATCAAGATTATCAATGGGTACACCAAGACCGGGTACACTGGTGGCATGGAAATTAACCTTGGTCGTTGGGGGCTTCTTGAAGTCGAACCAATAGATACGTCTTCACAGTCACAACCGCAGAAGAGTCCCTCTGATGAAATCACTGGTGTGTTAGTACTCAAAGAACCAACCAAGGCGTTCTTTAGGGATGATGGTGAATTTGGTTTTGTCACTACTATTACAATGAAGGAACACAATATAAAAAAAGAACTGATCCTTTGGGATCGTAATGTCAAAGACATCCAATCCTACCATATCGGAGATAGAATCACTCTGAAAAATGTCACGAAAAAATGGTGCAACGGGAAAACAGAGTTCCATGTGACGCAGAATGATTCTGTCGAGAAACGCACATAAATCTCGCTTTTTTCTTCGTCACTATAATATAAAACCTCTCCGTTATCAGATACAAGGAGGATCATGAATCGTGCGGCCACATTACCAACCACCCCGGGATAAACAATATTTTCATACAAAACCAAAAATTGATAAACGAGATATGGCAGCTCTCAAGAAAAAAACGTATCTAATCCAGCGGAAAAAGAATATCGTACGGTATGAGGAACGCTTCATCAGAGGCTAACATCCACCTTGGACATATTTCTTTTTTTGTTCAAACGCGAGTTGGGCGTTCTGCAACTCGCGTCCTATGTACAGGTAATGCTCTGGTCGTAAGTGAGGAACATGTTGAGCTATCGAATCTGATAACGCATCAGCTTTGGTCTCTGTAAAAACCTTCTCAAGACGACCTGAGACAATCCGTTTATTCCTATAGACATTTGAATAGTACTCGACACGGATGCCTTTTACATCGACTTCAATGACAAAAAACCCCCGGGGGTCAAGGATGACGTCTTTTTCCATTGTTTTTTTTGCCTTAATGAGAGGAACCTCTTTATCCACCATTCAGAATCTCTCCTGCTGCAGCAAGGTTTTTTAATTTTTGGAACGCGATGTCTCGCGGGAGCAATCGTTGCCCACAATCAGGGGCGATCTGAACAACGTTCGTATCAAAGATAGCGATTGCTTTCTTGACATGTGTGACGATTTCTTCAACAGATTCAACAATCACATCATCAGATCGAACAGCACCAACGCACATGTTTTTCCTACAGGGGTAGTCTTGAAACACGTCGAAAAGATGAGGCGATGCCTTAAACTCATGGGATAGGATGTCGACCGGCATATCGACGAGTTGAGGAATAATACGAGACACGTCGCCGCAGACATGCAGGCGAGTTGGACGAGACAACCCATTTGTTATCTTCTGAATGAGCTCGTTTGCGTACTGCGGTAGTTCATTGGAAAAAACAGGCTCATCGATGCTGATCAAATCAACGTGTTTCAAAAGAAGCTCTGCTTCCTTTCGAAGTGCTGTTGCAAAATCAAAGGCTAATTCTTTTTCATCATGATAGAAAGAATCAACGGAGGATTTCATAAGGGTATATGGGCCAGTGAGAACACCGATAAGCCCGACATGCCGAGGAAGGAGTCGCTTCGTATAGATCTGATCTGGTACGGTGATAGGGTCTTGATATTCGACACGCCCGATGATCTCTGTTCTTTCTCGGATCCTGCATCCTTTCAGTTTTCGTGTGAATAATTGGATAAACGGATCTCTGGTTTGTCCATCTGACACATAGTTGATTCCCGCTGATGTCATGTCATGGACTGCTTGGTTGATGTACTTCGTCCAGGACGTCTGCTGCTCAGCGAAATAATCTTTTATCAAATCCTGGGTATTGATGGAAATTGGATATGATCCGATGACGCTGGTTTTCAATTTCTGCTTCATTTGAGCAGGTTCCTCCGGGGATGTGATGCGACTGGGCTGATGCCGAAATAGTTCTCGGTATACTCGGAGACAAGGATATCCTGCCATGCGATAAGGGGAACAACCAGTTCTGCGTTTTCTATGGGACCGAATATTGCATAGTCTCCCCCAAAGAGAGGGATGGCGTTGTTTGAGGCGACATCCACGGTTTTTTTTGCGAAGGGAAAATCATTTAACCATCGTGATTTCTCAACAACGTTATGAATCGCACAACCAGTTGGTAGACCGTATTCTTCCTTTATCACAGGGATAGCGGCGATGGCAGCGCCACTGTTTTCGCCGGGGGTCAGGGCAGCGGTATCAATAAGGATTTTTTCAATTCCTATGTGACGAGTAATTTCAAGGAGGCCGGCTTCGAGCAGATGCGCCCCGTTTTCTAACACCTCGATTTTTCCATCAGGGGTTGTATCTTTTGGGTTAAACGCGACAATGATTGCTGCTTCTGGCGTATAGGCTCGTAATGCTTCGTTTTCTTCTTTTGTAATCCCGATATGTATTGAGTTATATATTGTCCGGGGGAGTAATTTTCTGCTGGCAAGCTGTTCCAACGTCTGAATCTTTATTGAGGGTTCAATGATATCAATGGAGAAGGGATGTTTCTTTGGAATTGCTTTTTCTATAAAGGAAAGAATCGGTTGGATATACTCGACTTTTCGAATGAAAAAATCAGGTATAACGGGAACGCCGGTCTGCTTGCACAGTTCATAGATCGTTCGAAGGTGTCGTTTTGCATCATCAAAATCAGGCTCTCCTTTGAAGAACAGCCCACCAAAAAGAACCGTGGGATACATTCCTGGTTGTCCTCCTATTGGTATGCCTGAGAGGTCAAATACTTTTTGTTCTTTTGTAAACGAAAACATTTATGCGCCTCTTTTTTTTACTTTTCCTAAATAATCGACAATAATCCTTGAATGTAATGCACGATTGTCGGTGAGGTTGACGGTGGCCTGCGGTTTCAATCGTATCGCGATGTATGGTTCTCCAAAAGACTGCGGTGATTTGCTTGTGCAATCAGCGATTGCTTCATCGATTTTTTCTTTTTCTTTTTCCCCAATTAAATCGATAACATTCAGTTGTGCTTGAAATCTCTTGATTGCTTCTTCTTTTAAGTTTTCGATATAGGGGATCGCTCCAGGTGCATTGATGATGCGATGGTTGTGGTCTATCCCGTTTTTATGTAATGCGATTAAGGAAGATCCTGAACGGTGTCCCCTGATGTCATCCCCACAAATAACAAGAAAACGAATAGATGGGTTTGAGATGGTATTTGCTATAATTTTTTCTATCCCAATATTCTCTGTTTTTAATGATCCGTAGATTGCGACACTCTTAGGAGGGTTGTACTGTATGTTGAGGAGTACGACAGCGACACATCCTTGTGGTGCGCATGCGGTGAATTCACCGCCCCAGGGGTAGTAGTCATCGGTCATCAAGAGCTTACCTCGTTACGATAGCGTAACTCCTTTTCCTGATTTTAACCTGTCGGAGTGACTCGGTATACATCAAGGTTCTCTCCATCATATCGATGAGAGGCGATAATCTCTGCTGATAATCGTTCATTTTTCAGATAGTGTTCCAGTGTGGAGCGATTCGACAAGGAACTAAAAATAAAATATGCACAGCCTTTAGGTTGAAGATGTTTATGAAGCCCTTGGAGAAATCTTTTGGCGAGCTTCAAACCCGTTGGTCCTCCCTCTGTCGCTATATCGAACCATCCACCGATTTTCTCGATTTTTTTTGTAGGAAGGTACGGTGGATTGAAAAGAATCACCGTGAAGCGCTCATTGTTTTTCAAAACTGAAAAGAGGTTGCCTTGTCGTATTTCAATATGGCCTTTCAGCAGATGACGGTTTCGTTCGATATTATGACGGGTAAGTTGAACCGCGAATGGATTGATGTCCGTACAGACCACCTGGGCTCCTTGATAGGCGCATGCCAAAGCGAGTAGTCCGCATCCAGTACCAAGGTCCAATATCGAATCCTTTGAATCAAACGTGATATTTTCAAGCAACAGAAAGGAATCCTCAGCAGGGTCGTAAACCTCAGGATGTAGTTCTATAGCTAAGTCGTTATAATGGAACATCGGAGGATCTGAAGGAGGTGTTTTCATCAGTTATCTCACAATTCTTTAGTAAGAGAGATCATTGCTATTAAAATATACTCATGGGAGAATCCAAAACCAATCATAACTTCTGTAGGTTTTTTATCTCATGTTTTTGTGTTATTCCATGGGATTAGTAAAAGATTTATACCAATGTGAAACATTATTCTTCAGGTGTAAAAGATGCCTCATGTTGTGCTGAACGGTCCCGTAGGTATAGATGACATCTTCAATAAATTGAAGGCTGTGTTAATCCGGAACGAGAGTGGAGTTCTTAAAACTGATAATATGTATATGAGTCGTGATAAGACTTCCATCATTATAGAATCGTTGAGTATTGAAGGTGGTGTAAAAAGAAGTTTTTTTGCTATGATCGGTCGAAGGGATGATGGTGTAGTTGTAAGGATCTATCAAGGGAGCGAAATTGAAAAGACTACAGGCGTCAAGAGTATATTAAGTGAAATAGCAAAGCAACTTCTGGCGGCGTTCCCTCAATTAACGATTGGGGAAACGAACCTTTCAGCGTATTTAAAATGATCTTGGTTGCTACACAAACAAAGCATCACTTTTACTAAGGTTAGATACTTGGAATACAAAAATGATGGGAGTTCCTTTTCAAACTCATTGATTCCAACTGGCGAACCGTGAATGGCTTAAGTGGATTCAGGAGACAGAATAACAGAGTCGATGCTAAAAAGAGAGATCCAAACAAGTTTGCAATCCCCTCTTGGAACAAAGATCCATATCTTGATTCTTTCGGGGTCGTCACGTATCCACAGCGTCCCTTCTCCAATGAGTCGCTATCTAGCACATGGAACGAGGTTACCTGTATTCCTTCCAAGGTGTACATGAGGGAGTGTATCCCTTCGTGGACGAACACTGCAACTGGAAAGAACACGGCAGTTATTGTAATACTCACAAGGAGGAGATTCAAGAGCCCTCTCAGAAACTTCATAGGTGTTTAGTTCTTTTAATTATTAATATATTTTTCCTTTAATAAAATTATACCTTAGTTTACATAAGTATAGATGGTACTGAATAGGGCAAATTCTAAATCGTTTAGAGAAAAAATTTTCTAACCAAATAGTTTTATACCAAAAAATGTTTACTTTTTCATAACAATACGGATGGGACCCTAGGTGAGTAGTACGTACTCATTCACTGATACTGATCAGTCCGCAACAGAGTTAGGATAAGAAACAGGAATAATCGATACTCAAGGAGGAAGAATATGAAAACCGAAGACCGAGAAATCATAAAAACATTACGACAAGAAGAACTCCTTGGAAAACTATATGGTCACTCCCCTGGAAAACATACAGTAGTTATCCCAAAGGAATTAGAAGAAGAACCCCTTGATTCGATTTTCACCATTTTACGACATCGTAAGGACGAGGATGTACAAACCATTGATCTTGGCGACCCATTCCAGAAATACCGGATCATTTTTGATAATTCCGCAGTCGCTATCATGCTAACCGATGAGAACGAACGGATTGTCCATTGGAATAGATACACAGAAAAACTTCTAGGGATGAACAGAGAAGAACTCATGATGAAACCAGTGAAATATCTCTACCCGCAAGAAGAATGGAAAAAAATACGATCAGAAAACATCAGNNCAGAAAGGAATCCACTATCACCTGGAAACAAAAATGATACGGAACGACAATGAACAAATCGATGTAGACATCTCCCTGAGTGTCCTAAAGGACCGTATCGGTAACGTGATCGGCTCGATTGGAATTGTGAAAGACAACTCACAAAGTAAACAGATGGAGAAAGCGTTACGGGTATCTGAAGAGAAATTCAAACAACTCTACGAAAAGGCACCGATTCCCTACCATACATTATCACCAGATGGGACGATTACCGATGTGAACGAAAAATGGTGCAAATTGTTTGGCTATATGAAAGAAGAAGTCATTGGAAACCCTATTTTTGATTATATCCATGGTGACGAACAAGACACAGCTAAATCCTCTTTTAAGGAAAAAATCAACAGTAAAAAACCATACACCGGTGGTCATGAACGAACCTATATCACAAAAAACGGTGAACCCCGTGTCTTTATCATTAACGATTTCCTCTGTTGTAATGAAGCTGGTGCAGTGCTCTCAGTGTATTCAACCATGGAGGATGTCACAGGACGGAAAAAAATAGAAGAAGAAATCCATAAAGCACAGTATTGGTTAGAAAAAAAAGTCCAGGAACGGACTGTTGATTTATCGAAAGAAAACTTAGGATTAAAAAAGAGAAACAATGAATATAAACGCTCCATCGGAGAACTTCATATCCAGCTTGAGAAGCATCAGAAATCCCAGAAGAAAATGGAGCAACAAAATGTTCGGTTGAAAAAACTCGATCATATCAAATCGAATTTCCTGAATGTTACCTCGCATGAACTGCGAACGTCAATGGCGACTATTAAAGGATATGTCGAAATCCTTCTTATGAAAAGCCTTGGTCCTATCACAGAAGAACAGAAAAAGGGACTCGATGTGATTTTAATAAACACAAATCGGTTGGATCAACTTATCCAGGATACTCTTGACGTCTCCCGACTTGAGTCTGGTACCATGAAATTCATCCCAGAGAAAACCGACATAAGAAGATTAATCCAATATGCGACAGGTACGATACAGTCTGCTGCAGATGGGAAGCAAATAAAAATAATCAAAGAAATAGATGAAGAAATCCCTGAACTGAATATCGATCAGGAACGCATCAAACAAGTGCTTATCAACCTGCTGCAGAATGCGATAAGTGTGTCTCCGGAGGGATCGAAAATCTCCATCAGAGCGAATAAAGAGCCTGATGAGGTATTATTTGAGATACAAGATTTCGGTCAAGGGATACCAAAGAACAAACAGAAGAAGATTTTTGATATTGTATATCAAATAGATTCCGGTATCGATGGTCTTGGATTTACCATTGCTCGAGGCGTTGTCCTCTCCCATGGTGGAAAAATATGGGTTGATAGCGACCATGGCCAAGGCAGTATCTTCCGGTTCACTTTACCGATCACACCAATACAAGATCAAGAGGGAAAGTTCAAAAAAGTTGATATCTTTTGATTCGAGTATCAACAGTATAGATGAGACAAGCGAAGCTATGAAGAAAGATATGACAGAAATTCCAGGTACGGAGCATCTCTTTGAATATCGTCATGTCGAACAAAAAAAACTCATGATATCGCTTACCATCACCCTTGCCGCAATGATCCTTGAACTCGTGGGAGGATATCTGNNCCAATAGCATGGCGTTGCTCAGTGATGCCGGTCATATGTTCACCCATGCGTTTGCACTGATTATAGGCCTTGCTGCGATTATTATCGCTCGGAAACCCCCGTGCCATCATCAAACATTCGGATTATACCGTGCTGAAGTACTCGCCGCGTTTGTCAACGGATTATTCCTCCTTGTTGTCGCCGGCATTATCATCTATGAAGCAATCCTACGACTACTGCATCCGGTTGAAATCCTTGGTCTGGAAATGCTCCTGATTGCATTCATTGGTTTAGCCGTTAACATCTCAAGTATCCTCATCCTCAGAGGAGTCCATAAAAAAGACTTGAATATACGAGGCGTGTTTTATCATATGTTTGCTGATGCGATATCCTCCGTTGGAATTGTCATCGCTGCCCTTGTCATTATGTATACGAACTGGATCTTCATCGATCCGATCGTCAGTATCGGTATTTCGATAATTATCGTATTCTGGGCATGGGGTGTGTTAAAGGATTCGACAAGAATTCTTTTAGAAACCGCGCCAAAAGGTCTGAACATCGACATGATTTCTGAGGACCTAAAAAAGAATTTCCCAGAAATAAGAGAGCTCCACAACATTCATCTCTGGTCGATTACCCCAGATATGCTTGTGTTTTCCGCTCATATGCAGTTCGATCCTAGCAAAGTCCAGGGGAAACAAGAGGAGAGTATCTCAAAAATAAATGATTATTTATTGAAGAAATACAACATCATCGAATGTACGATTCAAATCTGCACGGACCAGGGCTCGGAGGTCTGTAATATCACGAAGTAATCAATCTTGTGTATGTCAAATCGTAATGAAAAAAAAACTAGGGATGAACTAAAACGACACAAGGAGGGAGCCGCAGAGTTCTTCCAACCTCTGTAGCCATAGACTGAGAAAAGACATCCAAGGGTATCGGATAATTTTTCTTTTGCGGTCCAGCAAATCCTCTCGGAACATAGGGATCGTTTATGTACACCTTCTGTTCGTCTAAACCAGTGACGACGATCCAATGGAAGACGTTCTCACCTAGGACTGGGTGAAGGTTTATAAAAACAATAGCTGGGATCGACTGACGGAGCGCATCACCGATGATGGCGAGATTTTCTTGTCCGTAATGAATCGGTATGTGGAGTCGACGAGAGTTATGGGAAACAATGCTTTCGATGAGGCTTGCTATCTGGGGAAATCTTGGATAACCATCTGAGAATCGCAGCTTTTGATACATCTCTGTCTGAAAACCAAGCGTGGTTGCAGCTGCTGCTAACCCAAATTGAAATGTCCCTCCGAACAAGAACAATGAATAGCTTTTTCTCCAGAGTTGAACTTCGAATTTCCGTGAAAACTCAAGGGATGGATTCCAGTATTTCATCACCATCATCAGACAGGCAGGACCACAGGTGGCAGACCGAGTCTGCTGAAAGTACGGAACATCGAGGTAAGGAAGATTGCCAGTGATGCTATTCATAGGTACTGATATCTGCGGTGTTTTAAAAAACACTCGGAAGGAAGAACCTCAAATCCTATTTTACATTGGTCGGAGCGTCCCAGCGAACACCTGCCAGGCGAGGGCCGATTTTGCAACGAGGCTCAGGACGATATACATGCGTTCGCCATACAGATAATCTTTCCATTTTCCAACCCGTTTATACTGGAGGAACATGTTGACGGCAAACAAATTGAAAAACACTGCGATCGTGATAAAAATCGCGATAACAAAATTCGGCACAGAAGTAGCGGTGACAAGGGGGATGAAGATAACAACCCAGGGGACAAAACCTGCGATACACCCAATGGTATAGGACGTCCAGCTCGTTTTTGTTGTCGTTTGATTATGTAGCTCCATCATCAAACCCATAAGATTCATCACAACGGTCAGGGTGAATAATGCTAGTAAGGTTCCGAAATCATAGATCGTGACGAGCATCCCAATGAGAAAAATCATAAGAGATGCACTCAACGAGTATTCATACCATCGGGCTGGATTGATATGGTTTTTGAGGTTTTTTACATACCATTTGTACAAAACCGTCGAGAGAAGAATATGAGCGGTTGCTGACATAAAAAGAAACAAAGCGACAAGCGGTCCAATTTGTATATTAAAAAATGTTTCTGAAACAGGAGAAATCGTATTCGTCACGGCATTATACTCAGGATGCATATAGGTCAAAGGAAGAGTAAACGCATTACTAAGCAGCAGCATTGCTATTCCTTGAATCATGTGGATAACGCCCATCACCGCGTTAAACGTCCGCAATTTCTTAAAACGGGCATCCCCAAGATCAGTGAAACTATCTACTTTTTTCAGATCGCATGTTCCGCCAGGAACAGTAAACGTCCCATAGGTCTTGCACGAAGGACATGTCACGTAGATCTTTTCATTTGGTTCACCATTAGTGGTAAATTGGTGACGACATTTCGGACACATAACTTTCATTTCGGACATATGTACAATCTCACCACATTTTTGTTACTAAGAAATCATTATTACTTATATTTGCTTTACGGATACATATTTTTTACCACAAAATCTATGAAAAAAAAATATTTATATAGGGTAGATCAGTTAGGTTACCATATGAAAAGAAGTAGGGTATTATCCTTTGCTTTTGCCTCTGCGTGCCTCTGTCTTTTTCCCACCGTCCTTGCCCATGTGCCCTATTTAGAGCACCGTGACTCCTCTCCTCAACAACCATTTCAGGTGAGAAGATCCATTACTCAATCGATAGCAGTGTATTCCTGGCTGAAAACAAATTGGGTGAACCCATCAACCGATATCGATGTGTATAGTTTTACGATAAAGAATCAACCGTTACGGATTTACCTTGAAGTTATTGTACCGGTCTGTGATGGTTTTTATGCGAATTTTACCCCCTGGTTTGCCTTGGTCGGCCCAGGGCTTCCACCGCCAAATCAAACACTCCCTTTCGACCTGCCAGATGGATGTGGTGTGATCGTTAAACAGGATGCCCCACCAGGCAGTCCTCGAGAACAGTTCTATGAACCATTCGGTGGGAAATCGTACTACCAGGGACCGCGGTTTGATGAGACGATAAACATCTCAGGAACGTATTATGTCTATTACTGGGATCATTATCAGAAAGGTGGCGATTATGTCGCGGTGCTCGGATATAAGGAACAGTTCCCTCCATTGGATATCCTCCGGTCATTGATCAATACCCCGCTTGTTCGTCATGGCTATGAACTGCATCTTCCCGACAAAGCAGAGTAAAAGACCCGAGACGTTTTCCTTAATTTTTTTCCTATATTGTTTGAATTGCACGGAATTACTACTACAGGACTGATGATATGAACATAAAACTTTCAGTTTATATCTAAAACAGTAAACCACAATCATATATATCTGAATACTATTTGATGTAAGAATGACCCAAGAAATCCCATTTACAGTGATAAAGAAGATTGAACAGCTTGAGATACGTCGATACCCTGAAGTGATCCTNNGGATTTGGTCTGCTGTTTCAATATATCAGTGGTGAGAATACAACACGGCGTAGAATAGCAATGACCGCCCCAGTCATCACCTCTGAAAAAATTACGATGACTGCCCCGGTGATCACAAAGAATGAGTACATGGCCTTTGCTCTTCCTGCGTCGTATACGAAGGAAACCATTCCAGTCCCAACCAACCCTGCAGTGAAAATCGAAATACAACCAATAAAAGAAATGGCGGTGCTTCGTTTTAGCGGACGTACACCAGAGGTACGAGTAGAAAAATTCGTACAAAAGCTTAAAACATCTCTCCAGACCCAGGGAATACAGAGTAGAGGAAAACCCGTGTTGATGCGGTACAACAGTCCATTCACCCCTGGTTTTTTACGTCGAAACGAAATTGGCATCGAAATTAGTTCTTCAAAATAAATAGTTTAAAAATATGATGAGGAGTTCGGGATGAAAACATATGATGTGATCGTCGTTGGAAGTGGTTCAGGTGGGGAGATTGTCGATGCTGCGGTTTCCCATGGGAAGACGGTGGCATGGGTCGATAAAGGACCGCTAGGAGGAACCTGTCTGAATGTCGGCTGTATCCCCTCCAAGATACTTATCCATCCAGCTGATCGAATCATGGAGATTTTAGAAGCGAAAAAACTAGGGATCACCGCTGAAATAAAGGACATTGATTTCCAGGCGATCATGCAACGGGTCCAACCACCGATTCAAGAGAGCCATACGGCGATGGAGCATGGTATTTCCCATGCAGAGAACCTTGATTATTACAAAGACGTAGGTCATTTCATCGAAGACTACACGTTGCAGGTTTCTGGAAAGGAAATCAAAGGAGAAAAAATCTTTCTAGGCTCTGGTGCACGACCACTTATACCTCCGATAAAAGGACTGGATTCTGTTTCCTATTTGACAAATGAAAATGTTTTTACCTTAACAGAAAAACCTAAGAGCATGGTAATCATCGGTGGGGGATATATCGCTGTGGAGTTCGCCCATTTTTTCTCTGCAGTAGGAACCAAGGTCACCATGTTCCAACGAGGGAGCCGATTGATCCCAAACGCTGAACCTGAAATCACGGAGTTGTTGAAGAAACAATTGGAGAAACGAATGCAAATCTACCTGAACACCGAAGTCCTTGAAATACAAAAACAAGGACCAACAGTCACCGTAAAAGGAAAAGATGGTGTATCAGGAAAGGATATCACTGCTTCTGCCGAGCAGATTTTCGTTGCAGCAGGTCGGAAATCAAACGCTGATCTGTTGAAAGTTGAAAACACGGGTGTTCACACCGATGCACAAGGGTACATCCAGGCCAATGAATATCTCGAGACAAGTAAGGAGAATATTTGGGCGTTTGGAGATGCGATTGGAAAAGCGATGTTCAAACACGTGGCAAACGAAGAAGCAGCAGTTGCCTGGAGAAACGCGTTCCATGAGAAGAAAACGAAAATGGATTATCAGACGATCCCCTACGCAGTCTTTACCTATCCTGAAATCGCTGCAGTGGGAATGACTGAAGCGGAAGCAAAAAATCATCATGAAATCCTAGTTGGTACTGCCCGATATGCCGATGTCGCAAAGGGTGACGCAATGATGGAATATGATGGGTTTGCGAAAGCAATCGTCGATAAGCAGACCGGAAAAATCTTAGGCTTCCATATCATTGGACCCTATGCACCCATGCTCATTCAGGAAGTCATCAATGGCATGGCGCTGGGTGGAAACATCGCATTCATCTCTCACGGAATGCATATCCATCCTGCATTGCCTGAGTTGATTCTAAGGACGTTAGGGAATCTTCACGAAGTGTAATGATTCATGGACAAGGTTTTTGTAGAATGTTCTGCTGAAATAAAAAAAAATATTTTTTTTATTTAATATAGTCGAGTTTTATCGCATCGTAAGGACAGATCTCATGGCAACAGTAACATGCGATACATTTTGTATAATCTACTGATGCGCGATGGTCTCTGATTTGGATGGCTTGCTTTGGACAAATCTCTACACATTGGCCGCAGGCAGTGCATTCCTCTGTCGGTATTGGTTGTTGGCGATGATTCTTCGAACCAGAGATAAGGGAGTTGGCGCTTGAAGGTAACTGAAAACCAGTATAGCGAACATCCTGAGGCGCTAGCAGGGGATATCGTATCTTGGATGGCCAGAGGTGTCGGATCTTTGCTTGTCGAAGCGTTGGAATCCAAATCGGCTCTATGCTAAGCATGTCACAGACGGTAAGATCCATCGCAATAGCATCTTCTGACGCTAGGAGTACCTCAAGATCTACTGGTGTTCCACCTGATGGACCATCTCCTTGCATCCCGGTCACACCGTCCATAACGATGAGATCTGGTTTTTTGACGGAGAGCACATCCAGAAGCATGTCTGCAAACGCGGCTCGTCTGAAGAAAAGCGAATGGTATTTTGCTTTTGTCAACCCGGGTACCGCACCATACATAATTTTGGTCGCAAGGGTCATAATCATGTAGGAATGTGTCTTGATCTTCGGAACAGCGATGATCTTATCTGCATACAGAATATAATTGCAAAAAGGAGTTTTTTTTAATTTCTTTCCTCGGGGGATATCAATCTTGGTAACACCGGTATCATAGTTCAGGTCGATTCCAAGATTCTTTGCAACAGTGACCAACCCTGATTTCCTATATGTTTTTTCGAGTCGTCTTTTGGTGAATTGCCCTGAGGGTGAGTCACCGATATATGGGACTGCTCCGATGTCTAAGATTGTTTCAGCGAGTGCTTGTATCACTGCTGGGTGGGTGACGACCGCTTTTTTTGGTTCGCTGGGCAGGAGAAGACTTGTTTTTAATAGTACCCGTTCGCCCTTCTGTATGTAGTGTTTCATCCCACCAAGTGGTTCTAAAAGCGTTCGTATATTAATGGTTTCGTAATTGCTTTTTTGGATACTGACGAGGCATGTTTTTGTTGGTGGATCAGATTTCATGTGTTGATTTCAACTCCGTGATGAATGGGTCGTGCGAAGATCGCAGATATAGTGTTTTCTTTCTTTTAACTTGCTAGGTTTTGTGCGAGTGTTAATGTTCCAAGAATCTGCTGATGTTTTCTGAGTATTTTGAGGGTAATGTGTTCCCCGGCTTTTCGTTTCCAGATGGTATGGCGTACATCTTCCATTCCTTTCATCTGTTTTCCTTCGATTTCTACGATGATGTCCCCTGGTTTTAACCCCGCTTTGTCCGCTGGGCTTTCTTCGTTGATTTGGACGATGAGTGCACCTTCATCGACTGCAAGTTGGTAATAGGAGGCAAGGGTTGGATTGATGTCTACCCCAAGGATGCCAAGCCATGGTCTGGTGACGCGGCCGTAGGTGATGAGTTCGTTGGCGACGTCTTTTGCAACGTTGATGGGGATGGCAAATCCGATGCCGTGGGCAAAGGGGATGATTGCGTTGTTGATGCCGATGATGTTGCCGTCGGAATCGATGAGGGGACCGCCGCTGTTGCCTGGGNNTGATGGCCGCATCGGTTTGGATCATGTTTTCGAGTACTCCTCGTTCTGAGGGGATGTTCCGTCGGATTGCTGAGATCACCCCGATAGTCACAGATGGCCCTCCTGATAATCCAAGTGAATTTCCAATGGCTATTGCCATCTGTCCGGGTCGTAATGCATCTGAGTTGCCGAACTCTCCTGAGTAGAAATTGTCTCCATTTATTTTTATTACTGCGATGTCGGTGCTTGGGTCGGTTCCTATGACGTGTCCCTCATATTTTTCTCCGTTGCAGAGAAAAACGGTGACTTTTTTTGTTTGTTCTACGACATGATTATTGGTCAGGATATATCCCTCAGGATTCATGATGATCCCTGAACCTGCTGCTTGGAATTCGTAGGCATTGAACCGATCATATCCCATGATGCGTTTGGTGACGATGTTTACGACACTGGGGCTTACTTTTTCTACTGCTTTTGTGGTTTTTTCTTCATCAAACATTTTTGATCCCCCATTTTTTTTTTTATTTTCTGTTTGTACTATATTATAATTAACAATTGTTAATTAACTTTTCTATACAAAATAAATGTGAATGATTAGCCGTTTACCCTCAGAAGAAAAATCATTACAGAGCTTACAATATCATGGGATCAAGGAAAACTCCTTAAGGGTTCGCGCACGTAACGTTTTATTGGTACGCTTTTGATTCCCAAGACTATCAAAGGGTTTCTCGCCATAATCATGACCTGGGTAGACTATCAAATCATCTGGCAGAGACACAATCTTCTCCTGAAGCGTCCGAAACATCTCCTCAAGACTACCACCAGGCAGATCGGTTCTTCCACAATCTCCGATAAACAAGGTATCCCCAGTCAATAGCACTTTCCCATCGACAATGATGCAGATCCCACCCACGGTATGACCTGGTGTCAACAGAAATGATAGAAGGATGTTCCCAACCTTTAATTGGCTTCCATCAGAAACAATAACATCTGGTTTCACCGAAAGTCTTTTTCCATCTTCTTTTGATGCGACAATTTTACAGGAGGGAAACACCGTCTTCATCTGTTTCGCCTCCGCGGAATGATCGCTGTGATAATGAGTAAGAATAACATAGTCCAAGAACAAGTGATTCTTTTCTAGGACCTGAAGAGCTTTTGCTGCGTCAAAACCAGGGTCAACAACCACGGCTTTTTTCTGCACAGGGCAGTAAACAACATAACAAAAATTATCTGAACCGACTCTGATTTGTTCAAGAACCATAGCGATGCCTATTAAAAACGATAATTGAGATTTGTTCTTAATTCTTCTCCTGAAAATCCCTGAGATGATACACTCTGACTACGAAGTTATTTCATGGAAGAATTGTGACTATATGTTCAGTTGTTATGAAGGAGTTTTTAAAAAAAAAAAGAATTTATTTTTCTTCGTCCTCTTCGTCCTTTCTTCGTTTTCCAAGCAGTAAAAAGAATAGCAGAAACATCAGAGCCAAGAGTGCAAGTAAAATTAGCAAGAAATTGCTAGATTGCGGGATTTTTCCTGAGTCAATTGGTGGATAAATTTCGATTGTTTTCTTTGTCGTTGCATCTGTGTGACCATCGGACGCAGTGACAGTTATGTTGTATTCTCCAGGTTTTGTCCATGCGTGGTTTACCATAAATAATGATCCTGCTGCATGGTTGTTGCTTTCGGTGATGTTTCCATCATCCCAGTCAATCGTGAATTTCACAGTACTGTCGGAGTCATTGACGATGATGCTGAAGTTATATGCAACATTGATGTATCCTTCGTTAGGACCAGTTACATCTGGTTGTGATAGTGGCTTGCTTGCTTCGAGAACTGAAGCGATCGTCATATCTGAGCCTGTTTTCCCATGACTATCTGTTACGGTAAGAGTTACATTGTATTCTCCAGCAGCAGGATAGACATGTGTTACAATTATTCCTGCTGAGGTCGTTCCATCTCCAAAGTCCCAATAATAAGAGATAACATCATGGTCGGGATCGGAGCTGTAGGACGCATTGAAGGTGATGTTTTCGTTTACCAGTCCAGTATATGGTTCTCCTGCTGAGGCATTTGCTATGGGTGCTTTGTTGTTATTATTGTTGTTCTCATTATTTTGAGGTGGATTGTTGTGTGGTGCTGATGGAGTTTTTGTAGGTGTGCCGATTGCCGGGTCTGAAAAGTTGCCTTGGTTTCCAGCAGCATCTACTGCTCGTACTGTGTAGTTATAGGAGTGACCGTTGATAAGTCCGATATCTTGATAAGAGGTTCCGGTTATGTTGAGTATAAGAGTTCCGTCTCGGTAGATTTCATAATGGTCAACACCGACATTATCTGTCGCCAAGTCCCATGATAAATCAATTTTTCCATCTTTTGCATCCATCGCTGAGAGATTTTCTACTTTTGAAGGGGTTTGTCTGTCGTTGGGGTCTAGATAATTTGGTATTCCGTCTCCGTCATGATCTTCTGTCCCCTCATCTTGATCAAGTAATCCGTCGTCGTCGGAGTCGGTATCGAGATAGTTTGGTAGTCCATCGTTATCAACATCTTGACCAAACTGGTTTCCATCGGTAACTTCAACGATTGTTAAAATGTCATCGCCGTCATCATCAGGGTCATTTGCATCGATAACTGTGTCGTTGTCAGAATCAATGGGACTTCCACCCTTTGTTTCTGTGTAATCATTTAGTGAGTCTCCATCGGAGTCAGGGTTTGTCTTGTTTGTTCCGAGGTTGTCTTCTATGTAGTTCTGTAGTCCGTCGTTATCTAGGTCTCCGTTTGGTCCGTCTTCATCGTTTGAGTCGAGATAGTTTGGAATCCCATCACCATCGATATCACCTGTTCCTTCGCATAAATCTCTTTTTCTGTCGCCATCTGAATTGGTATCAAGATAGTTTGGTAGTCCATCGTTATCGACATCTTGACCAAACTGGTTTCCATCGGTAACTTCAACGATTGTTAAAATATTATCGCCGTCATCATCACTATCATGATAATTAGGTATCCCATCTGAATCAGTGTCGTCGTTGTTGGGATCTCCATTTGAATCAACGTCCTCATCGATATTTTTTACTCCATCTCCGTCAGCATCTCCATTGGGATCGACAAGTCGTAACTCGAGCAGCTGTCGTTGAACGTTTTGACCCGCGTCTGCGATAATCCCTATGATATCAAAATAGGTGGGGGAATAACTATCACCGTAAAGACTTGCATTTTGAACCATGAACCATCCATCACTGTTTAATCCTGAATCACCGTAATCGAGAAGATACCAAATTGCGTACTGAATTTGCTTCCAATCTACATTTTGGACTTTATGGTTTAAAATAAAGTTAATTTTGCTCCAATTGTTATGCCACAGATAACTTGGCATGGATGTGTTGTAGATAGAATATAAGTGAGTGTTTGTATAATCGTAATTTGGATTTATGAAAATACTTTTGGCCCCGCACCAATCAATATATGTTCCATTATGAACATCATATCCGGAGGATATGTTTTTTAGTTGAGTGTCAAAGTAGCTTTGTGAGCTTGGATATTGAACGTACATCGTGATAGGATCTTGTGGTAAATTAACTTCAACATACGCCGATACTGTACAACTTGCTGAGAGCATTACGAGAGCTGCAAGACTTATAATTACTATTTTTTTTGTCATTTTTCTCACTCACCATTTTAACATCTATTTGTGAAGAAATGATTTATAAGCCTTGTTTGACAGTTCTTATCTAAAAAAAGATAGTGTGTCTCCTCGATAAAAAAGATGAATTACATGGCCACAAACCGAACCTATCAAAGAGTTTTGGGAGTAGATACATATTTGTGACCATATTTGATGGTATCATATCTGTTGCGGGAGTTATTTCAATTTAAAGGTTCCCCAACTGTCGTCTGTGTTTGAATGGTAGATACCACGGAAACATCTTTTTTATTAAATTTTTGCTTCCCACACTTCAACACAATTGCTGCACATCTTCATATCCGCTTTAGGATAAAATCTCACTTCTTTTTTCGGAAACATCTTTCTACACCATTGACACAGCTTATTCCCATTATGCATTGCCATTATCTTTTCACCCAAACATTCTTTTTTCGTTAAATGACCTTTCGTCTTCCTTTTCTTTTGCCGTTGCGTAAAACAATGCAATCATCCTCGATATAGGGTTTGATACTACCGCTATGTTATCCACAACATCTTTCGACAGTTATTGCTGCAATCCTGCCGATATATTCAACATTTAGCAGATATCTTTGAAAAGCCCACATCTGTCAGCAGACACACGGAAGAGTGTTATAAAAAAAATACAAAGGCTATCCTCAAAAAACTATCAAATAACCTCTGTTTCATCGGTATTATTTATTTTTGTAGTCTACTTTTTGGATTTTAACACCGCAATAATTTCCCTGACGTCATTTAACCTTTTAGCTAATATCTTTTCTTTTCGTTCCAATTTGCTCAACAGCTTCTTCTTCTCATCAATCATTTTTGGTTCCATTTTCATTTCACCTGTTATATTTGTTTCGTGGTTTATTGTTTAGATTTCAGGACTTTTATTATTTCCCTAACATCAGTTAACCTTTTAGTTAACCGTTTCTCTCTGTGTTCCAACATGCACATTAGCCTTTGTTTTTCATTCATTTTTTTGTGTTCCATTTTTTTTTTTTCCACAAAAATGTGCAATACACGAATAGTATTTAACCTTTTTGGTTAATTATAAAAAGTATATTCCTTTTTAGCAAATTACTTTTAATTTCATCTAAATTTGATGTTCTACAGGTTTCAAAACACTTTTTTTATCTCAATTTTTAACGCTCACAACAGATAACAAGTAATACGTTCATCACCCTGGTTTTTATCTTCATAAACCGATGTTAATTTTTTGTTTTGTCGATGCTTGTATGACATTAAATTTGTTAACAAAAAAGTGCGGGGAGAGAGATTTCAACTCGTATTTGTGAACACATTTGTCGATTTTATATCTTATAAGCTGTTTTTTTTTTTTATTTTTAGATGTTTACTATTTCCATCTCTGCTAATGTTTTGGTTTTTTAAGAGTGAGTTCTTCCATTAACTCTATTTGGATTTCCTGGATTTCTAAAAGCTTATGCCATTGATTTATTAGGAGATGATCTAATTTTTCATGGAGATGACGGATTTCGAGCTCTGCTTTTAGATTAACCCGATAGTCGTATTCTGCGCGTAATCGATCTTTCGCGCCTTCTCGATTCTGACTCATAAGAATGATTGGAGCTTGCATGGCAGCGACACAGGAAAGAACCAGGTTCAGAAGAATAAAGGGGTATGGATCAAACGGCCTGGAGAGTAACACATAAGAATTTATTATAACCCATAGAAGAACGATACCGCCGAAAATAATAATGAACGCCCAACTTCCAGCATATTTGGTTAATCTATCTGCGAGACGTTCACCAAAGGTTAGCTGCCGATCAAATTCAGTATTAACGTTCCTCGATAGTAACTCATGTTCCTTTAAACTTTTTACAACCTGCTCTTCTACGTTTGATATTTCACCTTTTTCCGATTCGAGAATATCTTTGACACGTTTTGCTCTGAAATTGTTAATATCTGAATTACAAATGAAACCGCTTGAAGACCAATCAGGATATTCTTTCCGAATGATTTCAACCAAGGGTTCGCTGACTAATTCCGCAGGTATAACCTCAGTTATTTTCTTTTGCTTCTGGCAAATTTGACAAGTAACATTTTCTTGTCTCCTGTTTATCAATTTGTTTTCACCTCCAACGTACTCATCATTCAGTTATTGTTAGTTAATGTCTTACTTATAAAAGAAGATTGCTCACAGGTTTCAAAACAAGAATAGCGCAAGAACAATTTACTATAAATCTATATATTCTCACCAGAAAGAGAGATATAAAAGGAATACAAAAAACTCAAAATTATAAAAATACTAGCACAAAATGTTGTCATTAAGGAAAGAAATATTATTTTTTATCTTTCTTGCCGCCATCTATAATTTTTCTAGCTCTATCAACACCGTGTTCGTACTCGTCTTTTCTGAGTTTGATTCTTCTTGTTTTTCTTTTATTATATTCTGGATGTTTTTTAGTGTGAGGCATATATTTTATAACATTTGGTGATTTAAAAGGATATCTAGTGACAGGAAAAATGTCGAATCAGTCCAATAATTTTCCTATAGTCATGACTGTTAGTGCAGAGGAAGGGATTGAACTCCAATTTACCGGCATGTCAATCGTTGACGTAAAATTATTTTTGAAATAGTTAAAAGAACTTCCAGACTTTGATTTTAGCAGTCTTCGTAGAGTAAACATGCTGTGAGTGAAGGTTGATTTTGATTGCTTATTTCATGTAATTTTGTCATAGTATTTGTAATCCCTTGTTATATAAGATTTGACCTCAAAAACCATCTGTTGATTGACCTCAAATATCTTTTATTTCATGATGGATTTCTATGTCAATTCTAAAAAAAACCGGTAAGTCTCCTCAATATACATTTTATAGAAATAGGAAGAATCATTGAGATAAAAACGAGAAATTTGTATACTGAGAATCAATATCAGGTCTCATGCCCCTCAAAAAAGATCTTACCTCTTTTGATCTCACCAGCATCGTCGTCGGTTCTATCGTCGGAGCAGACATTTATATCGCATCTGCACTCACTGCAGGGCTCCTTGGACCGGCAGCTATTCTTGTATGGATTGTCGCAGGGCTCTGTGCAACCATTATCGCCTTGGTGTTAGCCTACTGCAGTTATTATGTCCCCCGCGTAGGCGGCCCCTTTGCATTCGTTTCCGAGGCATTTGACGATTTCTATGGGTTTCTCACTGGCTGGAGCATCTGGATTGCAGAGATTCTCTCACTTCCCGTGTTTGCGATTGCGTTCGTACAGTACCTACAATTCTTTATCACCCTAGATTTCTACCAGCAAATCCTCATCAAAGGACTGTTTTTATTTGCCTTAACGTATATCAATATCAGGGGCGTTAAAGCTGCAGGACGGGTCAATGATGTGTTGACGATTATCAAGCTTGCTCCTCTTCTTCTCCTCATTATCGTTGGCGTTGGTTTCTTTGCATTGCATCCAGAGGCACTCACCTCAAATTACATTCCCTTTGTGCCCCTTGGATTTGGCAACTTCGGTGTCGCACTTGTACTTATTTTTTGGGCGTACGTTGGATTTGAAATGGGCACCCTCCCTGCAAGTGAAGTGAAAAATCCACGAAAGACAATCCCGAAAGCCATTTTCACCGGAATGGCTATCGTTACCATTTTCTACCTCTTGACAAACTTTGTTGTCCTAGGTCTTATGAACTGGACGGTGCTTCAAACAACCAAGGTTCCGCTTGTTTTGGCAGGCACAGTGCTGCTGGGTACAGTCGGAGCAGTTATCATGGCGATAGGCGCCTTGGTTTCTGTCTCTGGTTCTGATGAATCAGGAATACTTGGCACCGCACGACTCTCATATGCGATGTCAGTTGACGGTCTTTTCCCTCGTCTGTTCTCAAAGGAGCATCCGAAGTACCAGACACCGTACATAGCGTTACTCCTGCAAGGTATTATCGCTTTTGCTCTCTGCATTTTTTCTGGGCTTACGGACCTTATCTCATTTTCAGTGTTTAACCTTGCGTTCGCGTTTCTCCTCACGTGTCTTGCGTTACTTGTCCTTGGAAAAAGAAAACACGCAAAGACACTGCATGGTCAGCGGATTCTCCCGATTTTTGGAATTGTGATATGTCTTTATTTAATTACGATGTATTTACTCGGTTCCACTGCCTTGTTTATAAAAATTATCGGTATTATCCTACTCCTGTTTGGAGTACCTCTCTATGTGTTCTTTTCACCGAAAACAGATATCCATCATCTCAAGGAATTATTCCTCTCTGAAGAATCAATATTCATGCGACAATTTCAACGAACAGATCGATTTTTAGCACATTTTCTTATCCATCTTTATTCCGGGTATCAAAGAATAAAAAAGATTACAACTCATCGATAAATACTTGCTAAGCATTAGGGGGGTTTAAATCACTTTTTTAAAACAAAAAAAATATGAGAATCGAAAAATTATGGTTTTTCTCCTGTTGAGAACATATAAGTGCAGGGGAAAAGATTTAATTCCCTGGATATCAAAATCGGTCTGATTTTCTCCTGTTCAATGACCATAATATAATAATGATTAGCGCGGGGAGGGAGATTNNCTCGTATTTGTTAACAAATTTGTTAATATCATATCTGTTGCGGGAGTTTTTTCGATTTTAAAGATTCCTGTCGCGATTTTAATGTCAATTTACTAAAAATTTATTACGATTGATACATGCTGGGAAGGGATTTTTCAACAATCTGCCTATAAATTCCCGAACTAATAACAAACCAAAAAGATTAAAAATACTTTAATCTTATAGGAATGTGTGTCTGTATTTGAGAAGTGGACTTGGATTAAACGAAATTGGACGTACATCCTTGAAGAAGGCAGTAAGTTGGATCTGGTGTTTGTTGGAGGAACCGCGCTTAATCTCGCCATCTTCAAAGAATATCGAGCATCAGAAGATATTGATCTTTATGACCCCTACTCAAAAACAATTGGAATAGCGCACGAAGCGGAAAGTATAAAAAAATTGGCAAAGAATCTTACCCGGAAAGGTTTTGAAATCAAATCAAGAGATGAAAGGGCACTTTGGGTTGGCCCGAACATAAAAATCGAGGTGTTCAATGACGCGACACCGTTTACTAAAATAGAGAAAAAAATCTTTGAACAGACAGAGGTTCTATTATTTGATATAAAAACATATGCAGATATGAAAATGACTGCTCTTTTATGCAGATCATTTTATGATGCACGCGACCTAGTGGATTTATTTATCATAAAAAAAGAAACCGAGATTGGATTATCATTTCCTAAAATAGAATGTGAGGTAATAGAAAATAGTTTTAATGAACGATTAGAAGATATTAAAAAAACAAAAAAAGAGGATCTTCTTATCTTCCAAACAATTAAACAAGTTAATGACCTTCCCTATGAAGAGTTTGAAAAATTCAAGTGGTGGTTGCATGAATGGTTATCAAGATTTCGTTAAAATATTTGGCAGTGGGATTTTTATTACGTCAAGCGAGATTACAAAAAAATATTCTCTTCAAAAAGCCCTTTCATCGTTGTACATTATACCAACATTTTTCAGAGGCGTTTATTATATTCCAACAAGCCGTGAAAGAAAAGGCCATTTTATCGAGAGAAAACAAGATTTCTTTACGTCTTTATTTGATAGTTATTATGGGAGGAAGAAATGGTATTGGGGACTAAGCACAGCTGCACGTCACTACGGCATAGAATGGAGTGCTACAAAGATTCTTGAAATCGTTGCGCAGGAGAAATCAAAAACAATCAGCGTTTCTGATAAAATCCTCTCTTTGCAAAAGAAAAAATCATATCGCTCAGCTACTCTTGAAAAATACCTCAGTTCGCTGGACATAAACTTAATTTATATTCATAAAGGAAATCAAGAATCGTTATCATCGATAAAAATAGATGAAATAATAGGGCCGGTTTGTACAAAAGAACAAATTCCAAAAGATATTGAAAAATTCCACTCAAAAATAAGAAATCTTAACTTAAAAAAAATATACGAAAGGATACTCTCCAAATAGAATAATACTTTTATGACCGCATGTAGAGAATACGTAAAAATGTAGGGAAGGGATTTGAACCCTCTGACATAAAAATCAGTCAGTTCTTTCTTCTGTTTTAATTACCGTGCTAATTATAACCGTGCTAAATATTTACGCGGGGAGGGAGATTTGGACTCGTATTTGTTAACAAATTTAATGGTACCATATCTGTTGAAACGATTTTTATTCATTTTTGTTTATTTTGGTCGTACCGAAAATTTACCACTGATTCATATGCTGAAACAATTCGTCCGGGTTCTTCAACGCACCCATCTTGAGGCCTTCTGCCTCGCCGACCGCAATCTCATACTCGTCCTTTGCTAGTCCCTTCATTGCTGTAACCGCGACCTCTGAGGGCGGAATCCCACGTTCCTCCTGCTGGCGCTCATCACGCCCACCCTTATCCAGATCCGTATCAACTATTGGAGGAATGATCTCAAACACCTTCACCGACGTCTTGCGTAGCTGATGCCTTACGGATACTGTGAAGGAGTGCATTGCCGCCTTTGTCGCACAGTATACAGGCATCACCGCAATCGGACAAAACCCAAGCCCAGATGAAACATTTACGATTGCTGCCTGCTTCTGCTTCATCAATAATGGGACGAAGAGCTCACACAGACGTACTGGTGCTTTCAAGTTGATGTCGATCTCGTCTTCATCTGTATATCTGTTGCTCTCACCAGACGTGAAATCGATCATCCGCTGGATACCTGCATTGTTGATCAACATGTTGAAATTCAAAAAATTTGAAGATATCCAGGAAACCAATGCTTTTCGCTGCCGCTCTACTGATACATCGCAGACCTTGATATGAAGTTGTGGCAGCTTCTGTTTTGCTTCCTTTAAAACCGACTCCCGCCTTCCACAAATTATTACTTCGTTACCAGCTTTTACCAGCGCATCGGCCAGCGCAAACCCTATCCCGGTCCCACCGCCTGTTATCAAAACTGTGTTTCCTTCAATTTTCATACTACAAACACCTTCTTTTCAACAATCATGTTTATTCCCATACTGATTATATGAAGTAAAATCCTTTACATCACGACGCACACGCAGATACCGCTCAGGCGTTGACGTGTACCCAAGCCTACAGGTAAACGCGATGTTAAGATTTTTTGGAATCCCAAGAATTTTCTTTGCTTTCCCTTCGACTGCACCGTCGTTAAACGAACTCACGATATGAAAATTAATCCCCAGTGAATGAGCCATAAGCCACATGTTTTCCATAACGCACCCTAAACTCATGAACCCAAGCGTGTCCCCCTTTGATGCAGGCGCCCGCTTGCTTGGGTCGTACACAACGATTAAAAGTACCGGGTTTTTCTTCACAAGATACCCCTGAGACGAGCTTATCTTTTCCTCTGGTTTTGGCTTAATTGAGAGATCACGCATGAACGCAGGAAACCACGTTCCTAGTATCCCGACCTTTTTCCTTTTCAACTCTTCAACCGAAAAAGACAACTGCTGGTAATTCTCCCGGATGAAAGCTTGAGAGATTGGCGACTTGAGATCAGCAAGTTTCTTTAGAACGCTTTTGTCATCAACAACAATGATTTCGAAGTTTTGCATGTTGTGTGCGGTTGGCGCCCAACGTCCAGCTTCCAGAATCTGTTGCAGGTCCTCTTGTGATACAGGTCTATGTACGTCAAAAGGACCTCTTGCTGACAGTCGACTCTGTATTGCTTTCAACATTTCATTCATAATGCCACCCCTTAATTTTTATTGTTTATATGCAAGGCACCCGCAATTATTTAACCATTTTCGTTTTTTTCTCTTTTTCTTTTCTTTTTGTTGGAAATCAAATCAGTGTAAACAATTTTAGTGCAGGGGAAGGGATTTGAACACAAGAATGGCAGTAAAAATATATTTTTCTCCTTTCTTTAATTCAATATTAAATTCAAAGGATATGTTATTAAAGGGCACGGTTGTTATAAAATCATAGATTGCGGATTAGGAACATGGCACAATGTAAACACCTTGAAAAGAATCGTATTCCAATTACTACACCTAAAGTTAAAGATTACGTGGAACATGAACAATGCAGGTTAGGAAATAAAATACCATTAGGTGGTTGCTTACATAATTGCCCTGATTTTGAATAGATATTCATAGATGTAGAGAAAGGAAAGGGAACACGAATTTGCCTGTAAAAATTTAATTTTTTTCTTCTGTTAAACAACCGTGCTAATAAATAGCGCGGGGAGGGAGATTTCAACGAGTGTTTGTTAACAAATTCGCCAACATCCTATCTGTTGCAAAAGTTTTTCGATTTTAAAGATTCCCGTCGGAGACGTATGCCAATATTAAAGTGTCACATAGAGGAGGTTTATAATAAGTAACGATGGTTTCTGCTGGGGTATTTGTTCACTAGATTATCAAAGCTGGGAGAGACAGCAGTAGAAATTTTACTGCAGAATATTATAATTTTTTTCAAGCAAAAAAAAGTTTTTTTGTTTTATGTTACAAATCTTTATATATCACCTTTGAATTGAATTTTCTGAACTTGGGGGAAAAAGAAACATGAAGAGAAATATTTTTTGGAAGGAATTGGTTTTTTCCATAATTGTAATGTTTGTTGGAACAAGTATGATACCTGCTGGGAATAGCGCATCGGAACAACAAAGCATTTCGCCAGCTTCCTCACAGGCACCTTTTATACAGAACAAGCATATTGAGAGAAAAGATCAATCACAGACGCCACTCAATGGTTTGGCACCGCATACGAAACAAAAACCCACACAAACAATTCCAAGAATAACTCAATCCACGCTACCAGGCGGCAGAGGTGAATTCTACGCATATAATGCATATGACCCGAACGGGATGAATTCTGGTGAGGTCACATTCGACAATAGTGCCGTAGTAAACCTCATTGGTTCAGGCTCGGGGATAAGTTTTATCACTGGTGAGGACATCGATTGGGATGGAAATTGCTACGGCGTTACTTACAATGGCGGTCTGTATTCTATTGACCTATACACAGGTGACATGACGTTTATTGCCTATACAATCCCGTTGAACAGTCTTGTGCTTGATGGAGTATCAGGGATTTGGTACGCAAGTGGTAGTGACTGGAATACCTGGGATGGATTGTGGACCATCGATATAACTACTGGTGCAACCACTTACATCGGACCGTACGGAATCAACAACATCATGATCAGTATAATGATGGATGAATACGGCAATATGTACGGGTACGATGTGCTCTGGGGTGGAAACAGTCACTTGTATTCCATTAACAAATCCACTGGCACAGCGACGCCTATCGGTGACATGGGACATAACTTCTGTTATGCGCAGGAAGGTAAATTTGACAAGGTCGATAACACGTTATATCTTGCGGCGTACGATATTGGTATGGGACAGAGCTATCTAGCCACCTGTGATCCCGAAACCGCGGAGGTCACCATCATTAATGAATTTATCCCCTGGGGGATACAAATCGATGGATTAGCCCTGCCCTGGGCATGGCTCACTCCTGGTGTTGGTGTCAAAAAGATCATCGCTCCAGTCTCCGGTGACGCTAACATCATCACCCCTGAAATAATAATACAGAACTATGGGTGGTTTGACGTCAATAATCTCCCTGTGAATATGACGATCGTGAAGCGCCAATACACCGGGTTCTTACATGAGGATTTCAATAAATCCACGTTCCCACCAGCAGGATGGAACAATCTCGGGACAACTGATTATTGGGTGCAAAGCTCTTCTAATTATGCTGGTGGAACATCACCTGAAGCAATCCTCTGGTACTATAACAATTACGGTGGCAGTGCAGGTCTTCAATCCCCATTTATGGACACCTCATCCGCCACATCACTACAACTGAGCTTCCGATCAACCATTTCATGGTCGGGCGGACCGTGTGAGTGTACAGTGGAAGTCACGGATGATGGAGGGACCTCCTGGCATGATATCTCCCCCTGGGTCAATCCAGTCAGTGTCTCGCAGGGCAATCGATACGAGGTCGATATCTCTGCATACAAAAGCACCCAAACTGGGATACGCTTCATCTATTCGGGTCAGTATTCCTGGTTGAATTTCTGGGCGCTTGACGATGTGATTATGTTTGACCAAATAGTGGAATATAACCAGACGTTATATACGGATGTTCCTGCATGGATGACATTGGACATCGTGTTTCCCGATTGGACACCAGCTGATCTTGGCGTATCCACGAATGTAAGTATTGAATACGTCGTCAACGCGACCACTGACTATTACGGGAATAATCGCCCTGATTTCTATAAACAAAAAATATTCACACTACATTTCGGGGGTTTCCATAATGTTGTAATCACCCAGATTCTATCACCTACAAGTGGCCGAGCGCACACAGTATCACCTGAAGTCGTGATCGAAAATCAGGGTCAGAATGATGAAACTGCTAGCATAAATATGGTAATCGGAAAAGCGACCAACTTCACCACCATACTCCAGGAAGATTTCAGTGATGGCGTTCCGCCACTCGGCTGGGGAACAGATGCTCCCACGAACTGGCTAATCAGCCAGACGATCTATGCAGGTGGGACATCTCCTGAAGCAAAGTTTGAGCCTCATGCATGGCTGATCGGTGACTTCCACCTGTTCACCCCCGTGATGAATACCTCTGGTTGGATTCATGCTCTATTGACTTTCAGGGATTATGTTTTCGATAAAAACGGGCAGTATACCCTGAAAATCCAAACCTCCAATGATGGAGGCACAATATGGTATGATGCATATGTGCGCCCCGGAGGAAACTACGGTCCCCAGGTGACTCAAATCATTCTTGGCACAGGCAATGGAATCGGATCAAATACTTTCCAAATCTCCTTCACCTATTCAGGAGATAGCTGGAACATCCATCACTGGTACATTGATGACGTATGTTTCGGTCAGATCGGCATAGAAAATGAGTACAACCAGTCTATCAATGTGGGTATCGGTATCGGGGAATCTGTGAATGTGCCGCTTCCCGAATGGACACCGATCGATCTTGGTGCTGTTGAGGATAGGACTCTAGCTTACATCGTAACCGTAATGTCACACTTGAACGAAAATCAGAACTCGTCTTATGACGTTAAACACAAAACATTCACACAATATTTCGGATATTTCCATGACGTTGCACTCACCGCGATTAATTCACCACAGAGTGGCCAAGCAGAGACCCAGTCGTGTCAGGTTCTCATTGAAAACCTTGGTCAGTATAATGAGAGTCTTAATGTGAATATGAGTATCGGAAGAGCATCCTATGCCACGTTATTTACAGAAAATTTCAGTTCCAGTGTCCCACCTCCTGGCTGGGGAACTGATGCACCTCAGCACTGGCAAAGCCATCAAGGGAATAATGCAGGCGGAACAGCACCAGAAGCATTGTTTTTTTGGGTTCCCTTCGAAATTGGTGAATTCCATTTCTACACACCTGAGCTGAATACAACTGGTTGGACTAATGCTCTGTTGACGTTCAAGGATTATGTATGGGATAATTCCGGTCAGTACACCCTGAAAATCCAGACGTCCATCGACGGGGGGACAACCTGGAATGATGTGTATCGTCGTACTGGTGGGGATTATGGTCCACAGACCACTCGGGTCACATTGGACACAATTGACGGCATCGGAGCAAACAACGTGATGATTTCATGGACATTCAGTGGGAACACTGAAGACATGCAAGCCTGGTGTATCGATGATGTCTGGTTCGGCCAGATTAACACGGCAACAGAGTACAGCCAGAACATCAACGTCAGTATTAACGCGGGATTATCTATGAATGTCACCTTGCCAGATTGGACCCCAGCGGATGTTCCAATGACGACAAATATCGATTACCTGATTGATGCCTCTGCCTCCATGAATGTTTCCGATGAGAACTCTGCAAATAACGAACTCACCAAATTGATTACATTAAACTACTCCTTTGTACACGATGTCGGCGTCACTGAAATCACGGAACCAGATAATCCACAATATCTTGGAACCTACCACCTCTCGGGTATAGTCAAAAATTTTGGTGGCACCTATCATGAAAGCAACTTCCCTGTCGAGGCGAAAATCACCCACGTTGTCAATAGTACAATCATCTACGATCAGACGACAACAATCACCGGACCACTCGCACCTGGTCAAACAACTTTGGTCACCTTCCCCGATTTCACCCTTGCGAACCTCACCGAATGGGAAGGCATATACGAGATTGAGATGTGGACCACGCTGCCCGGTGACGACCATCCGGATAACGATAAAGATACAATGACTTTCACTATGGTAATTTCTGATATACTCCCACCAATAACCACATACAATTTGACAGGAACAATGGGTCTTAACAACTGGTATGTAAGCAACGTCGCTGTCACCCTCAGGGCCTATGACCCATACCCACCATTGAAACCCAAGTCACCATCCGGCATCAACCACACCTACTATAGTTTCGACAATGCGACATGGACTGAATACACCACGCCAGTCATTGTGAGCATCGATGGTAACTACGAACTCTACTACTACTCAACAGACAAAGCAGGCAACACTGAAACACCGAAGGGACCTTTTCAATTCAAGATTGACAAGACTAAACCAAGCATCACCCTCACGGCGACCGCACTAAACCTACTGAAGGATAGATGGTTACTCAATGCAACCGCTACCGATGAAATGAGTAATATCGCCAGAGTAGAATTCTATGTTGATGCCGTCTTCGTTGGAAACATTTCTGCTCCAGGACCGTACGTCATTGAATACGACGGACATCCTCACATGGCACAGGCGATCGCCTATGATAACGCAGGTAACTTCGCGATAAGCGCTCCTGTTTATGATTACCAATCAAACGAGAACAGCCAGCCGAATCTTATGACAAATACTATGCAAAACAGCCAGCTCTCAGTCAGACAGATACTGCAACAGTTATGCAGGCATACAAAAATGGAATGAAAAAGGTGAACAGTGTTACAAAAACTATCGATAAGAGAGGAATCACATGCAAACACAATCTTTATTTAGGAAATGTTTGGCGGTTGGAATTATTCTCTTGTTCATAGGAACCTGTATTATTCCAGTGACTACGCAGGGTAATAAAAAATCATCAATATCAATATCAAGAGGAAATTGGTTGTATGTTGGTGGGAATGGACCAGGGAATTTTACAAAGATACAGGATGCAGTGGACAATGCAACAGGTGGGGATACAGTCTTTGTTTTCAATGGGACCTATTATGAAAATGTCATTATCAATCAATCAATCAATCTAATTGGTGAAAATAGAAACACTACTATTATCGATGGTGGTGGAATCGATAATAGAGTGTATATTTATGCCGATAAGGTGAATATCAGCGGATTTTCAATACAAAACAGTATTGGATACTATGATGCTGCTGGATTAAGAATATTGTCATCCCATAACACTATCTCTGATAACATCATCAGGAACAATGCTGGTTTGTCAGATGGTATAAGGCTATTTGGCGAATATAACAAAATCTTTAATAATACTATCACGAACAATAATGATGTTGGCATAAGGCTTCCTGGTTTCTCCGGTAATAACACTGTCTCGGGTAACATCATCTCAAACAACAGTTATGGGAGTATAATGCTAGATGAGTGTGATAACAATAACATTATTATCCGTAACACCGTCACAAATAACGGTAATGGCATATGGGTTATGGGCGACAGCAACATTATCTCTGCTAACACCGTCATAAACAACCAGGGTGGCATAAACCTAGGTGGGAATATCAACACTATCTTGGGGAACACTATCACAAGCAATAATGGTTTTGGCATAAGTGTTTATGGTTACAATAACACTATCTCTGGTAATGCCGTCATGAACAATAATTATGAGGGCATAATGTTCGATTACGGTGGTGATTACAATAACATCATCAATAATACCATCACAAACAACGGTGACGGCATATTTCTTTCTATTATTACAAATACTATTATCTCTGATAATACCATCTCGGACAACAATTGTGGCATTTGGCTTACTGATTACTGCGCTCAAACCATAATCTATCATAATAATCTTTTAAACAATAAAGAAATTTCAGCACATGACGCCAGCGGAAACAACACTTGGTGCAATGCATTACTTCATGAAGGGAATTACTGGTCTGATTACACAGGCAATGATACCAATGGAGACGGAATAGGAGATACACCATATAATATTTCAGATGGAAGTAATCAAGACTTATTTCCGTTCATGAAGCCAAATGGTTGGTTGAATCAGCCTCCAAAAACGCCAGCTCTAACCGGAAAAACCAACGGAAAAGTAAGGATATCATACACCTTTATAATTGTAGCAACAGACCCTGACGATAATAAGGTATACTACTTCATCGACTGGGGAGATAGTACAAACAGCGGATGGATTGGCCCTTATATATCAGGGTTTGCAATCATCCAATCACATGCCTGGACCACTAAAGGAACCTATACAATCAAAGCCAAGGCAAAAGATGTTTATGGTAATGAAAGTGGCTGGGGTACCCTGCAAGTTACCATGCCTCTGTCGTATGGGCCACCACATTTCCGATTCTTTGAATGGTTGTTGCAACGATTCCCGAATGCGTTCCCAATACTACGACATCTAACGGAGGTAAAAAATTCTCAAAAAAGTACAGGGGAAGTGATCTGAACTTTTAGAGATTTAAATCGGTTTGATTATTTTGAAATGGTTATGAGTATGCTACTAATAGCCATGATACATATTTACGCGGGGAGGGAGATTCGGACTCGTATTTGTTAACACATATGTTAACATCATATCTGTTGAACAATAATACGATCTATTGATTTTAGATGCTTCCGTCGGGTTTATATGCCAATACTAAAATGCTCATGGAGTGAAGGGCTTTTAACCATTGGCGATAGTACTCGCTGAGGGGATTTGGTTACCACATCTTCAAAGCATCTGAAAATGTAAAAACATGGAAACGACGGCAGCATGGAGAATATTATTTTACTTGTGAAAGGATTCTATCAACTCATACCTTTTAGCAAATATTTGTTACATAAAGTAGTATGCAACTTCCTCCTCATTCAAGAATAATGTTAATTAATTTCAAATATCATGATTTTTTACCTTTTTATTTCATATATAATTTATTCTTATGAGACGAGAAAGTAGTTATGGGGGTTCCTTTATATCAAGACGTCTCTATAAATAGAGGAGGAATAAAACCTGAAAAGGAAGGGAGGTCGGCAGAACTACTGTTTCTTCATATTGCCCCTTATGTTATGACTAATCTGCCACTCCCACTCTCAAAATAATCAGAGGTAAAGAAATAATAAAATATAATGGAGAAGGAAAAACATGAAAACGAAAATAGTTGGAATATTTGTATGTATGCTGATGCTAGCTACTGCGGTTCCCGCAGTCACATATGTAAAAAATAGTGCGATAAACGCAATGGCTCCAAGTCACCCTCTGACAAGCATGGCAGGAAACTGGACTGAGAAGCAAAAGCTTCTCGCTGCAGACGGCGCATCAGATGATTCTTTTGGTTACAGTGTTGCTCTTGAGAGCGACACCATCCTCATCGGAGCACCGGAGGGACCCAACGGACACGACCCTGGGTCGGTGTACGTGTTCACCCGCACCGGAACCACTTGGACACAGCAGGCAAAACTCCTCGCCTCAGACGGCGCATCAGATGATTCTTTTGGCGTTGGTGTTGCTCTTTCTGGTGACACCGCCCTCATCGGAGCATTCTGGGATGATGACAACGGAACCGATTCTGGGTCAGCGTATGTGTTCACCCGCACTGGAACCACCTGGACACAGCAGCAAAAACTCAAAGCCTCAGACGGCGCAGCAGGGGACCGTTTTAGTGATTATGCTGTCGCTCTTGATGGTAACACCGCACTCATTGGCGCGGACTATGATGATGACAACGGAACCGATTCTG
>JAFNFT010000019.1:0-2548 GCA_017885605.1 Methanobacteriota archaeon
CTTCTTAGTGGTTTTCTGCTCCGTTCGTCTCCTTCTTTGAGATATTTTTCATCTTTCATTTGTGTCTCCCCCTCAACTCTACAATCCGACTAATTTAGGCATATCCTTTATTGTGCGCTTTTGTATAGTGTATATGCAGCGCCCTTTTTGTTTTAAAGGATTTACCACAATGTTCACATTTTAGCATTATGTGTTACCTCCTCTAACATTTAATTTCCAACCTTTACAACACTACTCTTTGTTTTAAATCTTGTAATATATTCATATAGTTCATAAAACCTTCATATGGATTATCATAGGGGCTAAAATAGGCATGGACCGCTCCATCAGCAAGACCTTTTGTTGAACAGTAATACAAATGATCTGATGTTTGGAGTCGACGCCAAGTTTTGAGTAACCGCTCATTACCCTTTTCGTTAAGTTTTCTACCGATGTTTTTTAATTCATTAAAACAAGCTATTTGCATATCATTTCCGAGCCATGTTGAGACGTTCCGATCTTCATCTGCCCAAGAGATTGCATTGGGGACATCGATATCACCGACCGGGTTGTATAGCTCGACTGCCTCGCTTACGGTAGCAAAATCAAGATTATCATGTTTGAATACTTCACTAGGGAGATGTTTGAGGAATTCAAAGATCCCGGTTTCTATCCATTGATGTTCCCCAAAGGTTTCATAATCCANNACTGGTTTGTAGACAAAGTTTGGTGAACGCCATCCTAAAATCTTATCTGCTCCTTCAGTGATAATTCCTTTGTATCCCAACTCGGCGATTTTCCGGGCTATACGGTTATCATAGATTGTTTCAGTGTTTCTGAAAATCTTTGGTTTATAGTTAAAAATTCTTTTTATCATCTGACGATGCATCTGTACTTGCTTTTCGAACTCATCCAGATCGTCATACAAACTAGAAAGTGAATGAAAATAGGTCTCCTCAAGGAGATCGACAGCACCGGTGGCAAACAGATCTTTAAAACTATCAAGAACTGAAGGAAGATAACGTTCACAATATTCAACGAATGTACCAGTTAAACTAAATGAAACCCGAAATTTACCATCATATTTGTTGATTAAATCAAGCAATATTTTATTTGTTGGAAGATAACATTTTTTTGCAACTTTTTCAAATATTTCTTGGTTCAGTTTATGATTAAAATACTCAGAAGATCGATCATGGTTTGCGCCTATGTTGAATACCGTAAAACGATTTAATCTCATCGGTTGATGAACCTGAAAATAGAGACAGATTGATGGCATTATATGACCTCCTTATACATTTTGATTGTTTGCTCTTTTGGGATTTTTTCGCTTCTTAATTCTTGTCCAGAGTAAATAGGTCTGCAAATTTTTACCATATTTTTTCTCCTAAAAAAGAGATTTGGACGATATAATCGTCCTTGCTATTTCGTTTATCTCATTTTCTTAGTCTTCAGAGTGAACGTTAAGTGTTTGGCTCTGGAAATAAGGACCTGATTGCACAGTTTGAAGTCGCTTGCATGGCCAACGATTTTTTTACTTGTTCGTTGCTATTCATTGATTGCACCGGTCCTTTCCGAAGTATGTCGGATGATAGTAGTATGCAGTAGGCAGTATATATCATTGTGTATAAATGCATATAATTACGTAAAATTATTACATATTTGTGTAATATATTAAAAACACTCCGTTTCCATCCAATAAAGTATAGAGAAAACTACCTTAAAAATTTTCATTATAAATACTTGTGTTATTTCTTTTTATGTTTAGTAGGTTTTGTATTCAACTTGTATATCCTTTCTCTCTCCTCAAGTTGTTTTTTCAATCTCGCAACATTGAGACCATTATAAACATCGAGTGTCTTTTCTGCAACGTTATCCCAGGTAAAAAGTTCAATTTCCTGCCTCCCGTTATCAGTAAGTGTTTTACTTAACGATTCATATCGTAGCAGCGATATGATCTTGTTGGCTATCTCGTCACTATCCCAGAAATNNTCCAAGGCAGTGATGCCAAAAGGTTCACTCACCGAGGGCATCACATACACACTCGCAATACCATACATATGTTTCATTTCTTCATCAGTGAGACGATCCGTGAAAATAACTCTATTCGAGATACCCAGCTTAACAGCCTGATTGATCAAATCTGGAAGCAAATCACCAGCACCAGCTACCACAAAACGAACGCCGGGTTCAAATTCTGTTACTTTCTTTGCAGCACGGAGGAAAACATCAGCACCCTTCTGAATGGTAAGACGACCTAAAAACAAAACAAGTTTCTGCTTTTCCCCCTCAGAAATTGGATACACCGCGTTATAAATAACCGTAACCTTATCAGGATCTATCCCGTATTTTTCAATGATCGTTCTTTTTGTAAATTGGCTCACGGCGATGATTTTATCAGCTTTTTCCATTCCTTCTCGTTCAATATCAATGAACCATTGATTGGGATGAAGCCACCCACTTCGATCATACTCGGTTGAATGAACCGTCAGAACCAGAGGAACGCCTAGCAGATCCTTTAACGCGATACTTGCTTGTATCGTCAGCCAATCATGACAATGAATGACAT
>JAFNFT010000019.1:2599-14780 GCA_017885605.1 Methanobacteriota archaeon
TATTACAAAGACTTCGCGTAAGTCCATAACAATGGGTACCTAAACCGCCTACCGTAAACGGTGGGTATTCCCAGCCAATCATTGCTACTTTCATGTCTCTGATCACTCTCTTGATGTTCCTTATTTGAAGGTAGCAATTCACTTCTCAAATCTTGTTGTGTAATAATCTTCGTTAAATGTGTGATATCGTTTTCGAAAATTTCTATTACTCTCGATCTCAACGTTTGAAAATTCTCTATCCATAATCATTGATTTCACCAATCCTTTCTGAAATTAATCGGATAATAGCGGTAAGCTCTAGCGAGTATATATCATTGTGTAGATAGACATATAAGTATGTAAAATTATTACATGTTTGTGTAAAATATGGAAAAAAGGATACGAATGAACATCTCTTTAACCAAGCAAGAAAACGTACTAATCAAAAAACTCGCGAAGAATGAAGAGCGACCCTATAGCAGACAAATAGTGTATATGACGAATTTCTACGTAGAGAATAATAAACTAAAAGGGAGAATGAAGTGAAATAGAATGAAATATATTTTTAATCGATGTGCTAAAATTTTTCAAGGGGATGACGTAACCATTCATTATACGACCGGTGGCAATGGCTTAGAAATTGTTGCTTTTTGTCCATCGTGTTTAGAGAAATATCTGGAGAAAACAAAAGGAGATATCACAGCAACTTATTGATTATATTATACTTGTAAATTAACGATGGATTCAGAGCTTGTACGCATTATCTCAACATTGTTGATGGTCGAGTACCCGCTTTAAGGGGGAACTCATGTTTTGTGGTAATGATTGACAAGATCATTATTTCCTTTCTTTCACCCTTTATCGCGATATCTCCAACCATAACCTGGGTATCTCATTTCTTTAAAACCTTTTACAAATTCGTCAAACTCTTTTGGACTTTGGAAACAGATCGTTCTTATTACGCTCCCTGTTTTTTCATCAAATAACTCAATTACTTTTTGATTCAACGTTCTAAACCGAGTCATTTAGGCATATCCTTTATTGTGTGCTTTTGTATAGTGTATATGTAGCGCCCTTTTTGTTTTAAAGGATTTACCACAATGTTCACATTTTAGCATACCTTATACCACCACCGTATTATTTTGTAGCTTTTAATTCTTTAAAAACATATCCTTAGAACCCTCGTTTGTTGATCAGGTTTCAATTACTGATAATCTCCCAAAGAGATGCTTTTATAAGATAGATGAATATTATCTAAATCGGGATTGAATTTTGATAAAAGAAGAAGATGAATTTGTTGAACGATCTCATAATAAATTTCGTCAGATAGCAAAGGATTTTATTGCAGTATGTCCAAAATGTGAAAGTATTAAGATTACTATTAGAAAAAGAAAGACCCCAAAATATAGATGTCACGACTGTGGCAACGAATTTCATGATCCTAAAACTAGGATTATTTATACAACGAACAAACAAAAAAATGACTTTGGTAGACAATACTCTAATCCTGATGAATAAATAATCACTTGTTTGTTTAGGTTTCGTTCTTTCTTTAAAAACCTAAACTTTAACCAAATGTTTTTATACAATAAAAAAATGATAATTATGGAGAGTCAATTGTAGATAGGGCGAAACTTCCTCATCACGTTTCTACCCTTTTTTTATCTACGTTTTCTCCCCCGACAAAGACTCCCCATTTCAATTTTATAGCGTAACTGCTCTAAAAGTTATTCTGTAAAAACATATCCTTAGAACAACATGTTTTTATTGTGTTGAAACAATCTAAACAATATTTCTGGTTCTCCCAATATGAGGTATTTTTTTCGAATGTGCTTCGGCATTATGTTTTATTAACGCCTTTTTACTTCTAAAAAATTTCCCACATTGTGGACATCTTGGCATATTCTTTTCTCCTCAAATTACAATTTTATAACCATTACTTCTTTAAAAACCTGTACCATCTAAAAACTTAACTCATTTTTGTTCGAATCGATATTATAGTAATGAGGTTTTATATTTTGGGGGGAAAGGGAAAATAGCGAGGCAACAAAAAATGAATAAACATATAAAAAATAAAATATGAACAACCGCTCCCTTTCCTCCTTTTCTCATTCCATCTCCTTCAAGATAATTGGGGAAAAGGGGAAATATTAAGGGGATAATACTTATGAAAGTCGTTGCCTTTCCTCTTTTTCTCCAACAAAACATAACTTGACCGTATATTAAAAATTTTCCATATTTTTCATAACATTTGTAACAAAAAAAGATAATATTTCTTGGGGAGTCAATAGGAGATTAAGTAGAACTTTCCTCCCGATTGTTTCTACTCTTCTTTTTCTATCTTTCCATCCAGACTGGACTTCCCATTTCATTTCAACGTAAAAAAAAATAGTTGATTTCCTAACGATCCTTCATTTTCCTTGTTTGAAATGCTTTGTGCGCCTTCAATCGCAGTTAATTCATCTTCGTTCTTTTCTTCGTTCTTTCTTCTCTTCGTTCTTTTCGTTCTCCTCTTCGTTCTTTTCTTCGTTCTCTTCTCCTTACATCTAAAACCATTTTTTTACCCCCCTACACTATCTGTTTTTTTGATCAAATAACTCAATTAATTTTTGATTCAACGTTCTAAACCGACCCATTTTCTCTCCGCACTTACCTACAATTTCATTTCATTATTTCTTCTTCGTCTTCGGTTTACGTTTTTCTTTTTGGAACAATCTACGTCCAGCCATTTACTTTTTCTCCCTCGAACAACAATTTTAAAACAATATCTCCTTTAAAAACATATCTTCTGATTAATGGAAAAACTTGTTTTGCAGCAGATTAAGCTTGGAAAGTTATTTTACCTATTCGCCGATGCTCCGTTATGAATTGGTTGTATGTCGTTGAATTGGGGATTATTACAATAGTCTCATACAAGACATACGGTTTTGTGAAATATGATGCACGTCGCCCCATGATTGCATTTGCTGCTAAGAATTACCCGCATCCACTTTGTATCGCTGAAATCGGCGTATTCTTCGGAACAAACGCTCGCAGGATGTTCAAAACACTTGATGTAGAAAAAATGTTTCTTATAGACCCTTATGAAAAATACCAAGAGTATGCAAACGAAAAAAAAGTTTCCACGTTTCTACCAACATCCTTTAAACCAGCATTGAAAGTACTTAATCGATATGCAGACCGTGTTGTTCCCTTGCAGATGACCTCGGAGGATGCAGTTGATTTTGTCTCCAATGATCTTGACATGGTTTACATTGATGGTAACCATGCGTATGACTATGTGAAAAAAGATATAGAGTTATACTATCCTAAAGTTAAAATAGGTGGTATCATCGGGGGCCACGATATAGATGGAAATTCACACGGGGTAAACGTACAGCGAGCAGTATACGAGTTTGCAGATAAAAACAACCTGCAAGTAAATGTTAGAAAACCGGATTGGTGGATAATAAAAAAATAGAATTACGTTCTTTATTCGTATTACCGATATTCCTTCTTTTAAAACATATCCTTAGACGGGACGAACATGGGGGATTTTCTACCCCTGTATTATCAGTTCATCCATTACTTTTTTTTTGTTGTGATTCTCTCGTATAACTTTTCCAAAACGATGCCTGAGAAAACATCACCATCTAGAAATATGTACTCTTTTTTGTTGCCCAAACTAGTGATAAGTTGCTCTCGTGCTTTATTGTGATAAAAATATTTGTTTTTAATCAATAGTCCAAGTTCGAAATGCTGTTTGATGATGAAATCATCGCAAGTCATTTCTTTTACTTTCTCCTGAAATTCCAATGGTACAGTTTTCAGAATATCATCGAGTATTTTTTCCACAGTCGAAAATCCAACTTTTTTTATCATTTTTACTCCTGTATGCGATAGTCACCCATTATTTTTTTACAGTTGTGATTCTCTCGTATAGTTTTTCTAAAATAATGCCAGAGAATTCATCACCATCAAGTAACATAAAGTCTTTTTCAGCACCGAGATTTTGAATTAATTTATCTCTTGAGGGATTCTGATAAAAATATTTGTTCCTGATCATCATTCCCAAATCGAAATGCTGTTTGAGGCAGAAACCCTCGCATGTCGTTTCTTTTATTTTTTCTCGGAGAGCCAATGGTAGTGTTTTCAGAATATTATCGATGATTTCTGGAACAGTTGAAAAACCAGTTTTCTCAGTCATTTTTATATCACTCCTGATATTACAAGTCCATCTATTACCTTATCGTATATCTGTTTTAAATCCTCTATGCTTTGTCCGTTGTAATGCATTACGTCAACATCGGTACGTATGCTGTGTCCCATGAGTAATTTCTTAATCGATGTCTGTCTCCCTCCGCTTGTCCCATAATTGACTAAACACCTTCCACAAGTCTTTCACATGCACAGGTGCGTCTTTTCCATTCGTATGGTCTTCTAATTTCGCTTGAAAATAAGAAAATATGTTATTTTTACGATATAAGTAAACAAAACAGGACCCAGAAATTATGGCTTGTCCAATTTTCTCCTCATAACTATTAAATATTGTTTTAACCATTTTTAGTACAAGGTCGAGAGAATGAGTGATTTTGTCGTTGGCTTTGTCATTGGCATTCCTATTGGTGCTGCAGTCGGGTTCGCTATTGACATCGCGATAGGGATACAGCAGAAACCATGGTCAGAGCTTACTGAGGAAGAAAAAAAGATACGGAAAAATGCTCTTCTTGTGGGCACCATGACGCTTATCATAGGGGTTATTGTTTTTTTATTGTTATTATTAACCTGAAAACTATGAAAAATTTTTTCCGTCATTAAACCAAATTCCTAAAAACTATAATTTTGTATAAAATAATCATAAAAATATTTGACCTTTGTACCTGAACCTGTCGTGTGTTTGGATGATTCTCGGTCAATTCAGAAAACAAGGGTTTAAAAAAGGATAAAAAATTACGATTATGAAGGCTATCTGGAAGAGGAGACCTATGAAAGAAATACCTGAAGAAGTACAAAAGACGCTAGAAAAATGCTATAACGACTTTCATGCGACTACTGAAGAACCAAAGAGTGTTATCAGAGACAGCACTGGACAGTTCATAGGAGTCGGAAAACTAAAACACCCCACCTACCATCATGGCAGCAACGCTGATGTCGTGACGACTCGGATCGTTTTTTTAACCGCTGGGTTCGATGTCAAGGAATCACGCATCGACCTTACCAAAGAGGTCTTTGAAAAATACAAGCAATGCTGCGAAGATGTTCTAAAACGATGGAACCTCTAAAAAACCGGGTCTGCTGCAGCGTATTGTACGGTGTTTTTAACGTCACAGAGATCACACAAGAATCAGCGGTCTTGTCACTGTTGATGATGGTGACAGCCCCCTGGAATTGCGTGTTCTCTTCGTTTGGTACGACGACCTTCACCTGCACTGTTACCGAATCACCGGCAGGGAGATTTGTTCCTGAGGATGGTGTGAACGTCCAGGTCCCCCAGTCCGGATATGAGAGAACCTCCCAGTTGAGTAGCGAACCCGGATCACCACCATTTGATACCGTGAATGACCCCTGGACGGTCTCCCCTGGCGTAATATTGTCCCAGGAGAGGGATCCGTCGCATTCTAAATCAGGACTAATACATGGTTTATGATCAAACTGAGGAATTGTGTCATTTATCATTTTATTATAGTACAAGTAATTGCCAATATCTGGATCCCAGTTGGTCACTGCCATGTCTTGTGACGTGGAGTATCGATAGGTGACATCAAGGGATTCCGTAGGGGCAGTATTGACCGTTATCCAACCCTCGTCCCGGCTGCTGGTATATTCAGATGGTTCCAGAGCAAGACCATCGCAAATGACATTGTTGATCCCCTGTATTTGACGATGAGGAAGGTAAAACAGCTTGCGATCGCCAGTAGGGGCGAACTGTTCAGTGAAGACCTGTTCACAGAACGATGGTCCGATATTGCCAAACACGATTTTCTCAACAACCGTCTCATACGTAGAACTCCAGGAGGGTGTGGTCGGAAGGCCGGTCCCTTGGTTCAGGAAAAGATTGGTACTGAACCACCAGGCGCCAGTCGCAAGATCAAGGAGGTCATCGCCATTGACGTCAGCAAGGGCGACCGCTGAGCCATAGTCTCCATAGTACCCCCAGGAATGGGTGGTTTCAAAAAAACCAGTGGAGAGACCAGTGTATTGTTTAAAATATCCGTCTCCACCTAGTTGTGTGTTGTCTGTGGCGAACAAATCACGGATACCATCACCAGTCACATCACCTGCAGTAAGCATAATGCCGAATTGATTGGCGCTGTCTGTGGAATACCAGCTCGCGGTGGTTTCTAACACCCCGTCGATGTTTCGGTAAATCTGCGTTTGACTGCTATCTGCAATGGCTGCAAGATCGAGCCAGCCGTCATCATCAGCATCGACCCAGAGGACATTCATATAGATGTTTTGATCCGCGGACTGCCAACTTGGTGTTGACCCATAAGCCCCATTATTGTTGAGATACACATAGGTACGGTAATGATAGGAATTGTAGGACCATCCTGTCGCGATCGCAAGGTCAGGTCTACCGTCGTTATTCATATCCCCGAAATCCACACCAAACGCGTTCCCAATAATATTTGCAGTCCAACTCGGCGATGAGGAGAGAACCCCATTGTTGTTCATGTACACCCGAACGATCGGCCCAAGTGACGAGCCGGTCCCTAGATAGGAGACCGCGACATCAGGCCATCCGTCACCATCAATGTCAGCGACATCAAGATGACCATTGTACGCGACATCCGCTGACTCCCAGCTTGCCGTGGTCGGAAGATGACCGTTTCCATCGTTCATGTAGACTCTGACGTGTCCTTGCCCCATGTCGTTACCATCGGAGACGATAAAATCAAGCCATTCATCATTGTTAAAATCAGCAAACGCACCACCCGTACTATAATGCGGTGAATCAGAAACCCAATCTGGTGTCAATGAATACACAGAATCATACGATGTGACAACGCTATTTTCGCTCTCAGAAATCTTGTTGTTCTTTGTTACCGCGCTTTGAGCTGTATTAGAAGCTCCGGCTTGAGCAACCACTACGACAATCAATACCAGCATGAGTAGAACAACGAAACTCTTCTGTAACATATGGTACCAATTCATGAATCGCCCTATCTACTGCTTTATATCGCCTATCTCCTTTAAAAATATATCCCTAGAATCCTTCTGTTTGTTCCTTTATTTTGTATGAACAATCGGACACATGAATGAGTCTACTACAGAAACAAGAGCGAAAAAAATCTTGTTGTAAGAATATTTGGTGGTTGGAACATCTTCTCTTGGTACCCCTTGTTTGGCTCAGGGAGAACAAGACCGGAAGGGTGCGTTGAATCGACATACAAGGTGTTATGCGCAATAGAATACGATGTGTTCTTACCGATTCCATCAACGGTGTTCGGGTTATTCAGAAAACGCGGGTAGTTCGACGAGGAGATCTCCACACGGATTCGATGGCCAGCATTCCAGATATAGGACGTGCTCCACAAGTCGACCTCGATTTCGTAGATGCTCCCTGGTTCTATGAATTCCCAGTGGTCCTGCGTGTTTCGGTTTCGCATCCGCAGGATCCCATCGGTGATGAACATCGACCGATTATCAGGGTACACATCGGTGAGTTTTACGGTGAAATCAGTATCCGGACAATCTGATGAGACAAACAAGTGTGCTTTCACGGGTCCTGTGGCTTCAAAGGGGTTTTCTAACACTTCGCTGGTGAAGACAAGCACGTCAGATCTGTTCTCCACCGATGACTGATCATAGGGGCCAGCGGGTGAATACAGGTTCTTTCCCCCGACTGTCGGCACCGGATTTGAAGGGTCATAGACGTACATTAACGGTTCAGATATCCCTGGGGTCTCTGTGGTGAGTTGTCCATCGTTCTGGAAATACCACGACACTTCATCTGCTGGGATTGGCCAGTCATCCGCGTACCGCCATTCGTTCCCTGGTGCACTCGTATTGTTAACATCGCCCATGACGTAATAGGAGACCGTCGGCCAAGCAGAGTACTTATCCGTATCATTCATGACATACAACCGGACCATGTCCCGGAACATCTGTAAGGAAAACCGATCCAGTGAATTGCGCGGGTAGGTCAGTTCTCCTTGTTTGCGTGAGAGAAAACCAGTATGCGTCCATGGGCCCATAATCAGTTTTGATTTTCCCTGGGCTCCTGGTCCTGCAGAATGTTGATACCCGAGATATCCCTCGATGGTTCCTTGGGTAAAAATATCGTACCATCCTCCGATATGAATCGCAGGGACGTTGACATCCTCCCAATTATCGTCAAGGGTCACATTCCCCCAGTATCCAAGCGTGAAGTTCTCGTTGTCTTTTATTTCCTCTAAGAGGTAGTCACTCTCCTGGTCGCTGAGCCAATCTTCCACCAGGTTCTTCCGGAACTCGCCCCCTTGAAAGACCGCGTGTTTGTACAGGTTAGGTGTTGCGACCTGTACATATTGACAGGTAAGGTTTAGAGGATTGGCGCCAGCTAAACAATACTGGACGATGCCTAAGGCGGACAGCCCGTAGGTTACGATTTTTCCATTGGACCAGGATTGATTCACAATCCAGGCTAACGTGTCGGTACCATCGGCGCTATCGTTTTTAAAACCAGTGTCGATGCCTTCGGATGCAGACCGCCCACGCATATCCTGGATGACAACGGGCCACCCACGAAGGATCCCAAGGAAACCAACAATCGCAATAGAATCTTTATTGTACGGTGTTCTGATCAGCATCGCTCCATGAGGAGATAACCGAAAAATAGGTCGATAGACGTCCGTAGCAAGCTTAATTCCATCGCGCATTGGAACCATCGTGGTTGTTTTAAAACGCAGAAGCGGAACAGGGTTCTCTCCATTGGCTATATCCGTCCTATTGGTTTGAGCACTTCTCGTCCCATCGATATCGTGACTCTGACCAAGACTAACAGGAAAAACAAATAATAACATCACGAATAGTATCAGTAATTTCTTCAAAGGAAACTCCCTAAAAAAGACTTATGTGACAAATTCATTTAAACCTTTCTTTTCGTAATTTTTAGATAAAAAAATAAAAAAAGAAATTACCTGCCGTTGAAGAATCTGCTGTTCACAGGGATATCTTTCCGCCAAATAATTTTTTTCAGAACTTTCTCATCGCTACTGTTTGCTAACTCAATTCTCTTGTCTGGTGGGATCATGATCAATTTAAAGAAGTTGTAGAAATCTCCGACCCCTCCAAAGATATTGACGATGGGGAACATCAGGAAGAACGGTTCATTTGGGTTAATGAAATACAGAGAACACCAGATAAGGGGTGAAAAATATAGAAACATTAATTTTTTGTTATCTGCCACGTAGCTTTCATTGTCGACAAGAAATCCGATGGCAGACCATTTGGTCAGCACAATCGCTTTGAACGGTATGTTATAGTAAATCATCGTGAGCAGGTGGGTTAACTCATGTAGTACGATTGCTAGGATTAATCCAAAGATGAATTGCCAGAATGGGTCCATGATTACACCTCGTTTTTCAGTAACATACAATATTATATTGTGTAAAATATAGTATTTAAAATATGTTATACAACTCTTACCCATTTTCGATCCGGTATACCTTAAAAAATTCGACGAACCCCTAAAAAATCTATCAATAAAAATAGAGAAATCTACGAACAATCCTTTTTTTTTTACGCCAGATAGTACGCGATAAGGAATCCTAAGATGACCAAAAATGTACCAAGGAGATAGATGAGAAGTGATTTTGTCGAGGTCTGTTTCCAACTTGGGATACTATAATGGAGAACAAAGTTAGTACCAATAATAACGATTCCAAAAATGGTGGGGATCGGGATATATCGAATAGTCAGTTTTGACACTTCGTGGATGATCGGTGTCGCAAGCCCAAGAAGAACGGTCGCACCAAGAAAAATCATGATGGCCTCTTCCTTTTTTCGGTATTTCCCGCGAGCGATAAACCCTTGCGCATTAATCGTATACAGGCAACTAGAAATGAAAGTGACAAAGATACCGGTGAGTATCAATGCACTTTCTTCGAAGAGCCAATCATCCATCAAAATCGGTATCAACAACCTGTTTTTAAGGTTGATGAACTTCCGTCTGAAAAGAAATAATGAGATGCTCTAGAGGTTTCTTTCCTCGAACTCATCAGCAATGGTTTCTTCATCCTCTCCGATCTCTTCTTCTTCGATTTCTTCTGGTCTCGGATGGATGAAATATTCGGTCCTGCAGTTGGGGCATTCTATCATGGACTCTGATGATTTTCGAATCCAACGATGACCACAGAACGGGCAATTTTCTTTCTTCATGCCAACCCAGTGCGAAACGAATATTCTTGCATGAGTTTAAAAATATATCTGAGGACGGAAGAGGTGGTATTTATTGATTTCGCGTGACAATGAAAAGCAACCCGCATACGAACCCCTCAGCATGTTTTGCTGTTTTTCCAGCGTTTTCAGGCTCGACGGATACCATGATGCTGAGAGGACCAAACCCGAGACAAGGGATTCTCTCATACACAACCGCCCCTGGTTCTATGGAGTCGATCGTGTCTATCAACGAAGTGTTGATAGCTTCAAGGATCCCGCCTTTCACACTGATGTTACATTTGATAGCGGTCGTGACCGTGTTCCCCACGTTTCGTAACCCGACGGTCACACTAAACAGCCCACTGGATATCTCTACCTTGGTCTTTACTGGGTAGTTCACATAGCATGCAGAATATCCGACCTTACAGACGCCGTATTCGATCCGCATGTACCCATCTTCACCCCACCCAGGACCCCAAGAATTACGTAAAAACCACACGCCGTTTTCTCCTTGGTTATCATCCCATCCGACCAATGCGACCGCATGGTTGATTTGCGCCTGAGGATCATTTTCATTGAAGACCCCTCCATTGTATGCACCGAACGCCTGGGTCACCGCACAGGCGACAGACACAGGACCATAAGTCATAATCGCTTGTTTAATGGAATCTGTTGGGGGGACACCCTGAGGAATTCCAACAAAATGCCAGGAATCGATGAGATACGGTCGTTGGTAGGGACCATCGCAGGGAAGATCAGATGCTGTGTACGGGAAGTCTTTTTCTAACACCGCGCCAGTGCCATTACACTGGTCCATCTTCCATTGGACGTAATCATGAGCCCACCATCCGCCCCCACAGCCCCATCCGTTCCGGTTACAGCTCACCAGCCATTGTTCTGAGAGATCAACTTCTTTATGGTCTTTTATAAGGATATTGCATTCGAGCGGTGCGATTGTCCCAAACGCCCAGCAGCTCCCACATCCTCCTTGATTCTTCACTGGTGTACAGCCGCCAAGTTCACGCCAGTCAAAATGAGCCGGTAACGTCGTCGTAGGAACACAGGGGTCAAATGAGGCATCAGCCCACCAGTTTTCTGGTTCGACCAAACCGCAGAGTTCTGAGAACGGACGATCCGTCGCTGGGTTTTTCCCAACCGTAAACGTCCATCCTTGCTGGGTTGCCTGCTGTTGTAACGCGGTGATCTCCGCATCAGAAATCCATGGTGCGCTGGACGGTGATAATGCGATATCATCGTCAGGTAGCGTACACCCACAATCACTGTGTCCGAGAGGCATACCGATTAATAAGAGACAAAAACCAAGTGCAATGAACGATTTCTTCATAGTGTTATTCCCCTAACTATCGAGCTCTTTTGGTTTAATAGGAACTCTCCTTAATAAATCTATGGTTTTTCATATATACAAAAGAGATACATTTTCTTGCTCTTTAATCTGAGATATCCATCAAAAGTAGCAATGATACCTTGAATATTTTTATACTACTGAATTGATTACATCTCTGGAAAGAATACTCGAGGAGATGGGAATATGATCGAGGAACAATTTCAACAACGTACTGGAAATCTTGAAACGACAACGGAGCAACTCAGAGACACCCGCCAGTACATCAAAGAACTGCAGATCCTCCATTGCATCGACGCGCTGATTCTCGCTGGACTTTTCGTAGTCGTCATCCAAACCTTTTCATACCTCCTCCACGGAACTATCCAAACAGATCTAGATGCAACCTTGAACATGTTCTCCCTGCTCATCGGTCCCTCCGCGTTTTTTTTACTATTACTGCACTTGTACGAACTGTACGGGAATATGAAACGAGGAGAAAAATCAATCCCGCTCACC
>JAFNFT010000020.1 GCA_017885605.1 Methanobacteriota archaeon
ATTATAGGACTAGTCATCGTTATTCTTATTGCTATCTCAATTCTACAAATCATGGCTGATGCAGCAGCGATAAACGAACTTAAAATACATGTAGAGGATGTTCGTTTAGCTGATATTGGATTAACCTCATGTGATCTTTTGGTTACCATAAATTTTACTAATCCAACGAGTCGAGATTTGTCTATAGTATCTGCCACGTTCGATGTCTTTGTTGCTGATAGTTATGTGGGAAATAGTAGCTTGTTACAACTTTCCATTCCGAACAAATCTTCGAGAGAACATGTAATTTCGTTAACACTTTTATATTCAGATATTGCTCATGCGGTAATTGAAGGTATTAAGAATAAAAATTTTGATATTTATATTTCTGGTGAAGCACAAGGGTATGTGTTTTACGANNTTATTTATTGTCTCAGTGCCTTTTTCCGCATCATCAACGTACTCGTAGAATGAAATACTTTGTATTTTTCATTGTCAGCGATTAGCACAAAAAATATTCGTTTAAACCACGTCAATGCTTCAGTTCTTAATTTTTATCTTTTCCAAACATTTAAATATAAATCTACAGGTTATCAATCCTTGACCTGTTTGTAACAAGGGGGAATAAAACCATGAAATACGAAATCGTAGGAATATTTGTATGTATCCTATTGTTAGCTACTGCCGTTCCCACTGTCAAGTCACTGGACAATGGGACAATAATGACCACTCCATCAAACCCGTCTGAATTAAGACAAGCATTCATCTTTGGTAGATATACAAATCTCACTGCACAAGGTGAATACCTCATCATCGAGTCAGTCAACTTATGGGTGATCTATAAGGAACCCAGATCATTTGACCATTTTTCCCCGGGGACGCTTGTAACATTTGAAATGTATTCTGCGTATGGACATATGTTCAAAAAGATAGACTTACTCTTCCTCCATGTCGAACTTGTTGTCTAGTTTCAAAACAGTAAAGCAAACCAGGATCCCAATTTAGTTAAATCTCATTCTTCATTTTCTTTTTTTATCATTTGATTCGCACAAAAACAGGGTTCTAAGGATATGTTTTTAAGGAAAGAAATGTAATAAAATATCAGAAAGCAACTGTTTTTACATCATTTTACAAGTGTTACTACAATATACTCTTATACTCTAAAACAATATAATATAATTACAGGGATAAAAGGGAATATGAAGTTTTCCTATTGCATCCATATTTCTATTTCACTCCTGTGTTTAAGTTGGTGAAAAAAATGAAATACGAAGAAGATATACATATTGGAGAAATAGAGCATCTCCAGGAAACAACAGTCGAACAACAAAAAACCGAAGATTATAAGCCGAAAACTAAGTTTCTTGGGATACCCTTAGCATGGTTTGCTGTCATCATAGCATTCACTACTAAAAAACGTGGCTCATTACCCCCTAGACTTATAGATAGAAACAAGGGTAAACTACGCATTTAAAGAAAGAACAGATATAAAATTCATCCAAAGGAGGAAAAAAACTATGGTTGTTAAACGTGTTCGAGTGAAAGAACATATAAAAACTTTACGAGAAAGCACTAAGACCATATGTGATCATTGTAAAGGAACAGGACGTGAACCAGGCACGGATGAAAAACCCTGTAGCGTTTGTAAGGGTTCAGGAAAAGGCTAAAACGACCTCAACTGTAGATATGTTTATATATTTTCAGGGGTCACCCAACCGTGTTAATGCTTCTGATTCCAAGGATATGTTTTTAATGATGTAATTGTTATTAATTTTAAATGTTAGGAGTGAAAAATAAAATAGGTGATTAATGTGAAGAAAGGACATGTTAAAAAAAGACGTCATGAAGATTTCCGCCGTATTATCGCAGCTGTTGATGGATCAAGTTACGCAACAAAAGCAGTAAAGAAAGCTATATCCTTGGCTAAATTAAATGGAGTTGAACTTGTAGCACTCTACGTGATAGATACTCCTCGTTTAACCCAAACGATTCCCTATGATGATGTGTCAGTCCCATGGGAAGCAATTTTAACAAAACAAGGAAAAGAAGTCCTCAATGATGTAGAAAAAATGGGAAAAGCAGCAGGAGTGACCGTAATTAAAAAACTCGTCGAAGGACTCCCCGAAGAGGTTATTATCAACGAGGGGAAAAAAGATGATCTTATTGTGATGGGTTGTAAAGGGTTAACAGGACTTGATCACATATTGCTAGGGAGTGTATGTGAAAAAGTATCTCACCATGCAGTAGCACCGGTGTTGATTGTTCGATAAATGAAAATATTTGGAGTTTGGCAATATCAAAATGAATGCAAACCCGATTATATGTAGAGTCTAAATCCCTTTTTCTTTTTTTTATCATTGATTCGCACAAAAAACCATGTTAATATTATTATATCCAATCATGTTTTATGTACATGTTGAGCTGAAGGGTGAAATGATGAAACTAAACAAAGAAGAAATAAGTAAAGAATTGAGTAGGAAGACAGTGAATCAATTAGTAAAGAAGATATATTTATTATTGAAAGCAGAAAAGAAATACACCATTGAAGAAAAATTCGCTGCAGGGATAATATATTCTAAATTTATCTCAGACAGTAATCATGGGTCAAGGGAGGACTTTTTATACAATGTGAATGCGATTACTATGGATGAAGATGCAATGAAAAAAATGATACAAGATGTAGAATCTACTGAAAACATGTATGAATAAAACCATATTCCTACTCATATTTTTATATTGAATGTCAATAATTAACTGGTAAACGTTATCATCTTCTTAGAGTGGATACTTCATGATTGAGGAGTTCTTCAAAGGCGATACTATTAGTGATGGTATTACAATCCTTTGTCAAGACTGCTGAGAAACATTGTTCTATATACCATCTAACAATTTTGAGAAGATATAAGGTGTGAATTAAATTTTTCGATATTAGCGTCAGTACAAAACAAGGACTTCTAAGGATATGTTTTTAAAGAAAGAAAAACCACAGGATTATAGTAATGTTGAAATGAAATCAATTGAATAAAGATATATTTTTAAAGACTAAGACGTTTTGTTATTTTAACTGGATGTGCAGAAAATGCAAACGAGATTAATCATTCTAGCAACCGTTCTGTGTATAATTGGATTATTTTTGTTAGCAGTACGTTTTTTCGTTTCGTTGCAAAAACCGGATTTAGGATTCGCTAATATAGATGTAGTCATTATTTTTATTCCAGTGATTTTGATCTTTTTTGGAATTGTTTTATTTATCATTGGTTCAAAAAAAACGGATTAGAATAAACTTTATTAACCATATATTAATTTCTTTTTTTGTGGGGTCTTGAATATTCCATTTTACGAGGTGCTATTTCATCCCATCTTCTCCTCTATACCTCACAGGCTCCACAAGGCTAAAAAACTATGTTTCTTAAAAACATGGAGGATGTGAAAAACAATGAGTGAACATATCAAAACAGAATATGAAATAGCAGTAGAATCTGATGATTTAAAAATAAAAGGTGATAAGAAATGGGTTTCTCTTGATTGGCTCGAAGAACAAGTTAAAAAAAGAAGGGATATGTTCAAAGGTCTTGCTGACATTTCAGAATTGAGTTGGGTTTTAAAACTTCTTGAAATGGAAGAAAAGAATCGGTGAAGGGATAAAATGAAATGGCAAGGGTTGTTTTCTTACCAGGGAGTGTCGTAAAAGCTGTAACAAATAAAAAATTCTTAATATGCCCTCATTGTAAAATGAAGATCATGCAAGGTTAAGGTTTTTAAAGAGATAATTGTTACGAAATCGTAGGTGGAGGCAAAGGAAATGACAGAAGCATCAAAAGAACAATTGAGAAATTTGCGAAAAGAATGGAAAAAGGAAGAAGATATGAGATTTAAGATTTTTTTAACAGATATGGTGAATCTTTTAAGTCATCATGGTAAATTATGCAATAACGAAAGATATGGATTTATTTTTACTAAAGATGATTATGATAAATTAGCAGGTGCAACTGGGAAAGGCAAATATCGAATACAAGAAACAATCTCAAAACTAAAAAAACAAGAAAAATTGATTCATATTAAATTTGGTGAATTTGATAATAAAGCTCCATTGTGTGCGTATACAAGTGAGCTTCGAAAGTTTTTTCAGAATAAATTAGAAGATAGTCCTTCAGTTAAATCTTCAATGGAAACAAAAGATAAAAAAGTTTCTAATAAAGAATTGAAAAAAATATTAATAAATACAGATAAGATTATTCTGAAGATTACTAATAGCGAATATAAGAATTTTGATGCAATCGCAGGAGCAATAGAAAAACAAATAGGCGGAGAGGATGCTAAAACATGGTTGCTTACAGTTTTATTAAGAAGGGAGGCAATGGCAGTTAAAACAATTATTGAAAACGTTTCAAAACAACAAAGTGATATGATGTTCAGATAAAACTGGAATTTCATTTTCTCCTTATGACTACATTTTCATGTATCCAAGTGCCAAAAATGAATCACACCATCACTTATTGCTGTTTTTAGCTAAAATCGTAGAATAATTAAATGTTTTTTTAGACCGTGTACACTTTCTATGAAAAACATGCAGAAGTTAGGGAAATATAATGCTTGTCCGATGCAAGATAGGTATTAAAAAAAGGGAGTTGGAGGAGGTTAAGCAGAGGGGAGAGGCGGGAGGAGTTAAAAAGAATATGCTGCTCGACCTCAGTATATAGGTTTAAGTCTCTTCCCAGATGTGTTTAAGGATCCCGGTTCTCTCATCAACGAGGGCGTATTCCATAGTTTATCACCTTACTTAATCAATTGTCATTAGATTATATCAGCATATCTTAATAATAATTGAAGAACAGTATAAAAACAATGTAATCTCCCTATTATTTTTATATGGATCGTCAATAATAAACTAGGACGTGTTATTATCCTTTCAAAGCGGGTACTCGACGATTACCAGCAGTAAGATAGTGCCGAGAAACCTTGTTTCCATCGTTAATTTAAAGATATGTTTTTAAGGAAAGAACAGATATAAAATTTATACATAGGAGGAAAAAACTATGGTTGTTAAACGTGTTCGAGTGAAAGAACATATAAAAACTTTACGAGAAAGCACTAAGGCCATATGTGATCATTGTAAAGGAACTGGACGTGAACCAGGCACGGATGAAAAACCCTGTAGCGTTTGTAAGGGTTCAGGAAAAGGCTAAAACGACCTCAACTGTAGATATGTTTATATATTTTCGGGGGTCACCCAACCGTGTTAATGCTTCTGTTTCTAAGGATATGTTATTAAAGAAAGAAATGTTTTGAAATTGTAATCTGAGGGGGAAAAAAATGACAAATATAGAATCTCCATCTGTTCAAGGAAGAATAAAACGGATACTAAGTCGGGTACGAATATTCAGAAGGGATAAAGAAAAATACGCAGAAAGAATCAAAGAAGAAAATAAAAGAATACAAAAANNACGAGGAAGAAGACGAAGAAAAAGAAGAAGAAGATGAATACGTAGATCATTATCAAAAAAGAAACGTCAAAGATAAAAAAATATAGCCATCTCTTAAATTTGTAATATTGAAGGAGAAAAGAATATGCCGAGATGCCCACAATGCGGGAAATTTTTTAGAAGTAAAAAGGCGTTAATAAAACATAATGCCGAAGCACATACGAAAAAAATACCTCATATTGGGAGAACCCGAAATATTGTTTAGATTGCTTCAAAGACACAAAAACATTCGTCTTAAACCCGTGTTAATGCTTGTCTTAAATCTAGGTTTCTAAGGATATGTTTTTAAGGGAGGAATTGCTATAGAAACCAGGTGAGGCAATATATGGTAAATGATAAATGTAGCAAATGTGGAGCTGAATTACCAGCGGACTCCAAGTTTTGTTCGGATTGTGGAACGATAGTTAGGAAAGAAATAGATGAACAAATAAACAAATCTTCTCCTGTTACTCAAGATGAAGCACAAAATATTTTAAGAACAAGATATGCAAAAGGTGAAATTACAAAGAAAGAGTATACGAAGAAGAAGAAAATTTTACAGAAATAACCATGAAAAAACTAATATATAACATTTTTGGGAGGTTCTTCGTAAGAGGGAAATAAAAAATCAAATGATTCTTGAGGAAGAAGCAAATCAACGATTTCCATCGTGGAGCATGTCGTCGATTTCATTTTTCATTTTTAAAAGTTTTTGTTCCCTGTTTTTAAGTTTTTCCAGGCTTTCTTTTTCAATTTTCTGCACCAGTCTTGATTCTATCTCTGTCAGCTTTTTTTTGACCTTACGAAGATACAAAAAAACAATGACGAAATAGGCGGTGACTATCACTAGATAGGGGAGGATTATCCATAGAAAAAGAGTTACTGGATCAAATTCCATACATCCATCTCATTAGGGACTATATCGTATTGTCATCTATTAACATTTTTGGAGGTTGTGGTATTTGTCGTATCTCAGAATTACTCCGAGGAGGAAACAAAATTCAAAGTTCTGCGTCTTGGATTATCGAAAGTCTTAAAGGATAGATATCAGATAAAACGAGGGGTTTTCGTATGTTGAAACATGTGACCTTGGATGGTGTTCGGCTTCATTTGAAACCTGATGAGAGTAAGCTGTGGATCAATAGTAAATATGTGCTGTTCTTGAATGAGACCACGCGGTTTATTGTCGAGTCGATGATCGAGAGTTGCTATGAGGTCCCCAAAGAACAGGTGCCTGAGAGGACCGTCAGGAAGATCGTGCGACGGTATCGGGTCTCGAAGGAGAAAGCGCGGGAGGATTTCGATGCGATCGTCGGCGTCATCAATGGGTTTGCCCGGGATGAGCCTCCGCTGCATCTGATCGGCATGACCGTTGTTGATCCGGGGAGTCTGAAGGCGCCGAGTCGTATGGACCTTTCGTTGACGTATCAATGCAATAACCATTGTCCGCAGTGTTATCTTTCTGAGAATGCGGATGTGAAGGGGACGTTGGAAACAGCTCAGTGGAAAAAGGTAATTGACAGCTTATGGGAGGTTGGGGTTCCGCAGGTGGTGTTCACCGGCGGGGAGTGCATGCTGCGGGAGGATTTACTGCAGCTTGTTGCGTATAGTAAACAGTTCACCACCGGGATTATCACGAATGGGACGCTACTTTCCGCACAGCTTGCCGGCAAGCTTCGTGATGCCCATCTTGATTGGATCCAGATTACGTTGGAGTCGGCAACAGCAGCTATCCATGATGAGATCCAGAGCAGAAAAGGAGCGTGGAAGGAAACCGTAGCTGGGATTACGAATGCGGTTGCTGCTGGGTTATCGGTGAGTATCAATGCGACGCTTTCAAAAAAGAATGCAAAGGAGTTGAAGAAACTCATTGATTTTGCCCGGAAACTCAATGTCCGGTATGTCTCGACGAATGCGATCATCAATGCAGGGCGTGGAATAAAAGAAAAAGAAGAATCCGGGTTGGAGGAGCAGGAGTTACAGAAGATCTTAAAGGAGGCAAAAACGTACGCGCAGTCCCGTGATATCTCGTTTAACTGGTTCTTACCGACGTGTTATAAGAACGTCAATCCCGTGGAGCTTGGGTTTGGGCAGCGGTGCTGCTCCGCGTGTTCGGTGAACATGATGGTTGAGCCGAATGGTGATGTGATCCCGTGTCAAAGCTGGACTCAGCAGAAATTGGGGAACATTCTGTCAGATCCTTGGGAGCAGATCTGGAATCATCCGGTGGCTCAGGACATCCGGAACCATGCGTTTGTACAGGAGGAGTGTACAGGCTGTGAGCATCTTGAGACATGCCTGGGTGCCTGTCCGTTGGATCATCTGAACACGGGAGGTTCAGTATGAAGAAACAAGGTAGGATGGTTTCGGGGTGTCTCGTTCTATTTTTTATCCTATTCATTTTCTGTGCTGCGTCATGTGTGAGTGCCGATACCGGGACATATACGGTGACCTCCCAGGACGTGGATCTGTGGGTTCAGACCGATGGGAACGTCATCATCCGCTATGAGATCGGGATGATGGTACAGAGCGGAAATATCCCATGGGTGACGGTCGGATTGCCGACATCGAATTTCGAGGTCCACTCGTCTGGTGGGAATGCGGCATCGGTGATTCCTCAGAACAGTGGTAGTTGGTCCGGTGTCTACGTCACCTTGGATAAAACCTACTACGCGAACGAACGATTGATGTTCTCTTTTGAGGTGCTGCAAAAAGAGTTCATCTACAAGTATAAGGATCAGCAGGCATCCCTGTTGTTTACCCCCTGCTGGTGGGACAACGCGGTGGTTGAGCAGATGAATGTCACGATCCATCTCCCGCCGGAGATCCAGAGTGTGACGACGACGTCTCAGCCAACGTTTTTTATGAATTCGAGTATTGTCTGGAAATGGACGGATATCCCTGCTGGTGAGAAGAAATCCGCTGGCGTGCTGATGCCATTGTCTGCGTTTTCTTATGTGGGGTCCGGGCCGGGGTTCTTTGATTTTCTCCCCGGGAATAGTTGTTGGCTTTGGCTCCTTCCTGTCATGATTGGCGGTGTTGTTCTCCTCATCGTTGCTCTTCGCAATCGATTTCGATCAACGTATGAGGATCCGCAGATGTATACCGGTGGTTTTCGGAAACTCATCAAGCATATCAACCTGGATTGTCCGAATGACGGAACTCGGTTAGAACGACGGTCGTTTCATGGGACGACGATCGATTTCTGTGACACTTGTGGCGGGAGTTATTTCGATAAAGGCGAGATCGAAGCGTTGCTCGAGGCAGGGGTTGGTGAGCAGGATTTCAACACGAAGCAGGTTGCATCGTTCCGGGATTATTCGTCACCGGTAGGCACATGCCCCCGATGCGATGGGGCGATGGAGACTGTGACCCGGACCAGTGATTACAAAGATTATCACATCTATGTCTGCAAGGACTGCCGGGGTATCTGGATGAATAAGAACATCTACCAGGCGATCAAGGACAAACGAGTCGAGCAGGACGCAGCGCAGCAGCAGAAGTTAGCAATCACTGGTGAGGAGAAGACGGACAAAAAGAAGGCGTACTATCAGCCGAGCTGGTGGTGGTTCTATCCGTACATCTTTTATCCGAGCCGTTATCAGAAATATATCGCTCCGGTTGCTCCGGTGCAGCATTCGTGTGCGTGCGTGTCCTGTGCCTGTGTGTCTTCGTGTGCGTGTGCCTGTGCATGTGCTGGTGGTGGCGCCGCGGGGTGCGCTCCGAAAGATACGATGCATCCGCAGATTTCGTTTCGGTGAAGGCTCAAAGAAAAGAGTGAGAAAAAGATTACTTTTTAATAACAGAAAAGTGATTCGTAGTGGATGGTTTTAAAATTTGAAAAACGCCATGAATCCATTCTTCCTCGTTCGAAATTTTTCCTCCGGCTCGTGAAGTTCGCGCTCCTCTCCATAGGGCTCATTGCTGTTTCGTTGATCATAGGAATCTTGGGGTACCAGCTCTTCGAAGGCATGTCCTGGGTCGATGCGTTCCTGAATGCTGCGATGTTGATGGGTGGGATGGGACAAGTCACGGTATTACACACTGATGCAGGGAAGCTATTTGCCGGGGTGTACGCATTGTATTGCGGTTTCGTTCTCATTGTATCTGTCGCTGTTTTCTTGGCTCCCATTTTTCATCGTTTTCTGCATCGTTTTCACCTGGAAGGAGCAATGCCGAAGTAGTAGTTTCTACCCAGCAAATGTTTTTTCTTTTGGTCTAATAGAGAAGCAATGATATGACCTATAGTCTTGTGCAAATCAATAAGAAAAAAAAGAGTGGTTTTATTTCACTCCGACAACGATGAACATGAAGAAAAAACCAGTAGCGATTTTTTCCGCGGTGACTCCATCATCTGCGGTGAGCGACACCGTGATCGTCTTTTTCCCAAGGCCGAGCACCAACGGTCGTAATTTATATTGCTCGCCGATACCGAGTTCCTGAATCGCCCCTGTTATCTGATGAGGGATGATTAAACCGCCATCAAATGCAATCGCCCAGGAGATGTTGGTGGCATCAGCTGTGCCAGTGTTGTTAATAATCACTGTGATCCCCAGGCCTCCTTTCATTTCAAGTTCAAGGACAGGCCCTCCGATTGTCATTTCAAGGGAGGTCCAGCTGCTTTCCAGACTATGGGTGTCCCTTGCTTTCGCCTGAATGGTATAGGTACCTGGCTGCGACCAGATGTGATTCAGCGTCGCCATCATACCAGAGGGAAACGGGCCGGTCCATCCGCTGTTTGCGCCATCGCCCCAGTCAAGAAAATAATAGATATCATCACCATCAGGGTCGGTCGTGACCACTGTAAAATTATAAAGGATTCCTCTTTGTCCACTTGAAGGACCAGTAAGGGTCGGGGTTAGTGGTGGGTTGTTCTGTGTACTTCCGTTCGTATGGCCGACCATGGCGACATGCAGGGCGACCAGATTGGTCTGTGCAGAGAGCCCTAAGGCAGTGCGTAGTCCGTTTTGATCAGTGATCACGGAGAGCACATTTCCACCCAGGTTCAATGCTGTTGCTTCGAGGAGGACGTTATGGACAATGGCACCGGACTCGTACCACCACCATGCGAGATAACTTTGACTTCCCACGTTCTTGTCCCAGAATGGGATGATGATCCAGGGGGATGAAGAGACCGAGATGTTGCCAGGGTCGACAGCGTCTTGGATTAACTCTCGTTTGTCACCTGAGACGATCAATGAGATTTGGTGTGAGGTTGGTAGGTACTGGTACACGCCAGTTTGGTTCGCCGCATAGATCTTGAATGGATAGATGTTGACCGCACTGGGGAGTGTGCGATGCCGTTTGTGGTTGATGTTATCATAGAGGTAGGAAGTCCCGTACGAAGCCCAGAGGATCTGGGATTGTTCCAGGAGTGTGAGTTCCGTCGTGTTCCATGCATAGACGATCCGGCGGGTGTTGATCGCTTCCGCCAATGTCAGCGTATTATTAATCACGGAGGGGAGATTGGACTGGGGGAGCGGGTTGTAGGTGAAATCATACGGGGTCGGCGGATGTCCTAGGTGCATGATGATCTCTGGTTTTTCGTTGGAGGGAAGATCAAGCTCGTAGAGATCGCTGACGCTCATCCCTGTCGTAAGCGTCCCGAGGTCCAGAGCGTTTGCATCGAAGTACACGTCCTGGGCAATCATCCCTATCTCTGCCATCGCTGCTTTCTCATCAGCGGCGATGCTTTCATTCCAGACCAGACCGAACTTGATTGGTGCACCTGTGTCTTGACCAAGATACAGGTAGTTGCCGGTTTTCCATAAGAATAACGAATGGTTGGCAGGGACATAGATATAGGTTGCATCACTGCGGATCACATAGATCGTCGTCGAATACGTTCCGTTAGGGCTATAGACGGTTCGTCCACCGTCGGTCGTCACCCCATAGGCCGCCCATAGGACCGTGGATAATTCCTGGTCAGTGACTGGTGTCGCTTGATAACTATCATGGAATGACATCCTGCGACTTATGGTTTGTTCGAGTAACATATCAACTGGGAGTGGGTCTGGCAGGGTGATCCATCCTCGGGTGTTGGTGCTTTGGTTGTGTTCCTCGTCAGGTGTCTCGAGATTCAGTTTTCCGGTGACCGGTACAAGAACAGCGATGATCAACAGCGTGCAGAAGATGATACCTATCAATTTCTTTCTCATGATTTTTTCCCCTTATGATGATGCTATGCGGATCGTTTATATAAAATTACTGTCATATTGATATTAAACAAAGGATATTTTTCATAGCGGAGGATGTGACACATATCGGTTTCTTCATTTACAGGATATAGGATTCTTCTTTTAAAATGACAATAATATTTCCAATTCTTTGGTGAAGATATCATAGGAGGTATGATCATATAGTACGAATCTTACCAGTTGAATATCCTGGTGTTCTTTCAGGTACTCGATGGTGGTTTGTAAGGCAATCCTCGCTGCTTCATGGATTGGATATCCGTAAGCTCCGGTGCTGATCGCTGGGAACGCGATGCTTTTGAGGTGTTTTGTTGAGGCGAGTTTGAGGCTTTCGTGGTATGCGCTCTTGAGCAGTGCAGCTTCTTTCCCGGTTCCGTCGTAGTACCGTGGGCCGACCGTATGGATGACGTATTTTGCTTTGAGGTTCCCTGCGGTGGTGATGACTGCTTTTCCTGTGGGGCAGCCACCGATTTTTCTGCATTGTTGCATGATTTCTGGTCCGCCTGCACGATGGATGGCGCCGTCAACGCCTCCGCCTCCAACAAGTCCGCTGTTTGCGGCATTCACGATGGCATCGGTTGATTCCTTGGTGATATCCCCGCAGGAAAGGATGAGTGTTGAGGCGTTGATTTCCTGTTCCATATGGTTCTCCGCCAGTACTATCTGTGAGACAATAGATCTTTTAATAGGATAGGATATAAAAAAGATTTGATACGACGAGTTTTTTTAAAAAAATAAAGGGAGGTAATTCATCAGAAATGCCCGAATCAAGGAACGATTATCTGCTGATTACCTGTGTTGCTCCTCAGGAGTCTATTTGACCGGTAGATCAGTAACAAATAAATCAGCTTTCTTTTGATTCGTTTGCTTGTAGATCAATTTTGGATTCCTTCTGGATTTTGTTAACTCTTGAAGTTTCTGTGTTATATCTTCCATTCTGTATCACCTCCATATAAAATGAATGTTTTAGAGCCCTCAATGACGAGTTTTTTTACTTCTTTAAATTGGTTGCTCTTGTTCCTCGTTCTGAGTCTTCAATCTGATATTCAACTTGGTCTCCTTCAGAGAGATTCATTTCTGCTGGTATCGATGTTCTGTGGACAAATGTCTCTTTTCCATCTTCACCAGTGAGAAAGCCAAATCCTTTCATACCATTGTACCATTTTACTGTTCCTTTCATATTCGTTATCACCGCCTCAGATTTTTATATCTGGGTCTTTAAAAGAATGAAAATAAAAAATCGCAAACGTTCGTATAACCGAAAATGTGAAACTCTTCTTTTTCTTTCTTTCTACGCTCTATAAGAACCACTCATTTAAATAGATATCTACTGCTGGGAAGTTCTCATGAAGTACTCTTCTTGAAAGCGGTGAAGCACGTACTTTTTGTTTGTGTAAGGGATTCTACGATGCATTTTTATCGTTCTTCGAGTTTTCATTTGGAGGGTATTTGAAAGAAATAATGGGGTGATCGGCCAATAGAAAAGAAGAAGAGTGAGACAAAAAAAGGGGTTGATGCGAAGAGGTATGACCCGTATGGTCGTGGGAAAGAGACCTTGCCTTTTATCGTGAAAGTAAAGCCGCGATCGGTGATGGGTGACTATATCGCTCTGCATGGGTTGCTTCCAGAAAACGAATTACCGGTCAGCCTCCGACATAAGATACCAGAAAATGAGATCTGGATACGAAAGAACGTGTACGATGACCCGAAACGAAGGGAGCGTATCCTTCAAGGTCATGAGAAGTTCGAGCTGGAGTTGATGGAGACGAAAGG
>JAFNFT010000021.1 GCA_017885605.1 Methanobacteriota archaeon
TCAGAAATCTCCTGTAGAATGCAAGGGTAAAAGGTGGCTTTATACGGATTGGGCCAATAACAATCCGCATTGCGAAAGCAGGGCCTAGCGAACCAATGAACCTCATTTATGGGGGTCATTGATAACAGAAAAGTTACCCCGGGGATAACTGAGTCGTCTCCAGCAAGAGCCCATATCGACCTGGAGGCTTGCTACTTCGATGTCGTCTCTCCGCATCCTGGCGGTGCAGCAGCTGCCAAGGGTGGGGTTGTTCGCCCATTAAAGCGGATCGTGAGATGGGTTTAGACCGTCGTGAGACAGGTTTGTTGCTAACTTCTGGAAGCGTTGATGTTTGAGGGGAAAGACCNNAAGGGATAAATGCTGAAAGCATCTAAGCATGAAGCTCACCTCGAGACGAGACATCATAGAACTCGAATAGAAGATTCGTTTGATAGAGCTCAGGTGTACGCATGAAGCCTCGGCGACATGTTCAGCCTAGAGCTACTAACCGTTCATTACTGGCTCAATCGTTAAACAGGTTGCGTATAAAATTCATAGAAATAATCAGAGTAACGGTGGTTTGACGGTCAAAGCGGCAGGGAAACACCCGGTCTCATCTCGAACCCGGCAGTTAAGCCTGCATACGTACTCTTCGGTACTTTGGTGCGAGAGCCCACGGGAAGATTACCCCCGCAAGGGGGCTGGGACTCTTAGACTAGGTGGAGAGCCCTGTTTGATTCCTTCGGGAATCTTATGGGGTAAGCTTCACTGCTTGAAATCTAGGAGCCCCTGGTGCGCTGTCAAACCACCCTTACAAACATCTGAACATATTCCAATTAATTTCAAATTTTAAATTCGATATTTTATTTATTATAAAATTTTATAAAAGTTTATATGTATAGTTTATATGTACAAACAAATTAAAATAATATTAGATATTTATATTTAACGAGACAACTTAGCCTAATTTTTTTCTATCAGAATCTAATTAATTTTTTGCACCAATACTTGCATACGCATATGATGGTGTATCTGCAAACAAGCTATTTAAAGAAAAATTTTATTTGTAAAGTTAAGCACTCTCAAAAGTTGTAAATTTTTAACACAACTTTGAATGGGATGATAAAAAAAACCTATAGGAGGGATATAAGACAAATGGGAAAAATAACCAAAAAGTTAAAAGCTGATGATATCGGTGATATGGGCATCGGCGCGATGATTGTTTTTATCGCAATGGTACTCGTAGCTGGTATCGCTGCTTCCGTCCTTATTCAGACGGCAAACAGGCTGGAAATACAAGCAATGCAAACAGGGCAACAAACGATAGGTGAGGTTTCAACTGGCATTGGCGTCACCACTATTACTGGAGCCCGGACACTCCTAACGAATACCAACCTTAATCTAATGACAATTGCAGTACAACCGCGATCAGGATCATACAGTATAGATCTCGGACAAACCTATATAGAACTCTCAGATTCCAGTATAAAAGTTGTTATGAAGTACGACAACGGCTCATTCGTAGATACGCCTGATATTAACGGGTCCATTTATGGGGTGACTTTCCCTGATGATGCTCAATCATTCGGAGTAGTGGTCCTCCAAGATGCAGATAGTTCATTATCAGCTGACCACCCTGTTCTCAATAGCGGGGATCAGGTCGCACTGACCGTTAATTTAGATCTAGTGTTCCCTGCGGGACCAGGTATTGCACCAAGAATACATGTTTGGGGTACGATACAATCAGAACAAGGAGCGCCTGGTGTCTTTGCATTTGTAACACCTTCATCATATGCGGCGGATTTAGTGTTTACTCTTTACTAAGGAGGATGAGAAAAAATGAAAAATATTAGAAGAATTTTGAAGGAAGATGACCTTGGTGACATGGGTATTGGTGCGATGATTGTGTTTATCGCAATGGTCTTAGTTGCTGGTATTGCAGCTTCGGTGTTGATTCAGACCGCGAATCGCTTAGAGATTCAAGCGATGAAAACTGGACAAGACACCACTCGTCAAGTATCGACTGGTCTCGGTATTATGGATATCGAGGGACAGACCTCTGATGGTTTAATCACCAATATGACCATTACTATTCGAGCACGTGCTGGATCTGGTGATATTGATCTACGTCAGACCGTTATAGAACTTACCGATGGAAGTACGAAAACATTGCTTGCCTACGACAATGCATCGGATCAATTCGAGCTTATCAATGCTACCTCTACTGGAGAAGTTTTCGATTCAACTATGTGGACTTCATGGAATTTAAGTAATGAATCATTTGGTATCCTTGTATTACAGGACGCAGATAACTCAATGTCCACGGATTATCCTGTTCTGAACCAAGGAGATCTTGCGATGCTTTGCATAAGCACAGCTTCTTGTTTCGGTGGTGGAGTAAATCCACGAATTGACGTATCGGGTCTGGTATCACCAGAACAGGGCGCCTCTGGCATCTTCGCATTCCGTGTGCCATCATCACTGACTGCGACAGTTTACGACCTCTATTAAGTCAAGCAGAACAACATAACCCCTTTGGGTGTAAAAACACCCACCTTATCTCTTTTTTTTTATTTTTTTTCCTCCCTTGATTTTTCTTCTTCTTGATCAAGAATCTTAAAAGACCCATAGTTTTTTATGCTGTTTAGTATTTCTGTTTATTTGGTGGGAGTACTTCTTCACACCCATGTAAACACAAATGGGTATGAGGTAAGAAAGAGTTCTATGCCGTTCCAAAGACTCAGAGCAAATCTCAATGCGGACATCGGTATCGGAGCGTTGATTATCTTTATCGCGATGATCATGGTTGCTGGAGTCACTGCTTCAGTGATGATACAGACCATGAATAACCTCCAACAACAAGCGATAAAAACCAGTGAACAAACAATTAGAGATATCTCCAGTGGTCTAAAAGTCACCTTTGTGAGTGGGTATGTGCAAAATTCAACAGTTACACAACTCGCTATCTTTGTAAGAACTACTTCAGCGTCCGATGACATTGATCTGACCTATGGGATTCTTTCTCTTACTGATTCAACCAAAAAAGTCATACTCAATTATACAAGCACCTGTTTTAGCTATTCTATTTCCAATGGGTTATTTGGTACACTAAACACCAGTAACCTAACGTCATCCGAGTTTGGTATTCTTGTGATACGAGATATCGACGGCTCATGTAACGCGACAAAACCAGTGATCAACGATGAAGATATGGTTGTTCTTATCGTGAACACCAACTCGTGTTTCTCCGGGATAGGAACACGCGCCGATGTAACAGGGGAAATCTATCCAGAACATGGTATTCATGGAATCATAGGTTTTACGACACCGAGCACATTTGTGCATACGATTGTCGATTTACAACCATAATCCCATCATTTTGAATAAAAATTTAAACAACTCTTTTTACACTTCCGTTACATCCCAAGATATCCTCGTAATCCGATGTCCACGGCAACTGAGGTGACTGCGACGATCCACGCAAAGGGAATGAAATAAAAAAAAGTGACAAGAATATGGCTGCCTCGCATGGATCGTATCGTTAACCCCATGAGAAACGAATGAGCAAGAAGCACCATGAAAATCAGGAAAAAATTCTGTGTGAAAACCTCTGGTGGAACGGTGGTGAGGATTGCTCCGACATCAATCGGAGTTCCTTCAAAGGGATTGCCTGCTTTGCTCGTAATCAGAATGCTATTCAGATGTCGTGCCACAACAAATGAGATATAGATAGAAAATGCAATCCCAAAGGTGATACCTCCAAGCAGTGCAGATGTTGTGCGCACGATTGCGAGTTTTTTGATCCGCAGATCTCTGATCTTCCGGATGTTCTCAGCAATCATCCGAGAAACCGTCCGAGGGTTTGCTGCTGCTGAGGTCGCCTGTCTGAACATTTCGCAGGATCGTTGAATATAGTTACTCCCGGTATCCACACCGAACCATTCCCAGGCAGCATCATCATTAATTCGGGTTCTCAGTCGTCGATAGAGGTCCCTGATATGTGTGGTGAGAACCCC